>NZ_JBFTNT010000350.1:0-4064 GCF_056397585.1 Pedobacter sp. 05L430
TAAACGGGTATAGAGAGATAGTTTTATTGTTAAAAAGATATGGTATAGAGAGATAGTTTTATTGTTAAAAAGATATTACTCAAAGTTTTTTGGTAAGAAATATCAACTTAAATAAGAAAATCTTTTATTCTACTGCCCCAATTGAAGGATTGCTTGTTGATCTGGCTTTACCGTAATAGTCTACGCTTATTAGTTTGATTAAAGAAGGATCGAAATTTTGCAGCGAAATTGCTCCTCCTGAACTTTTGGTTGCTGAATTGGAAGCTAAACTGAATTTTACGTTATCTGTTATTCCGGCATCCGCATAGGTTTTGAAATATTTGTTGGAATAAGAGGAAGGTTTTGTGTTACCCAGCTGGTTCCAAATTGGGTTTGTGTTATATTGGCCAACCAAAGGGAATTGATATCCGAGGTTATTAAAAACTTCGCATTTTCCACCTTCCTGTGTATACAAGTCTAAAATCTGAGCAGGGAAGGTACCTGATTTTGGCAGTAAATTTCCACATGTATTATTAAAGACTTTCGCATTTACATATGTTGTTTTTCCTGGCATAATGTTTCTTTTGAACGTTTGGAGTTCAAAGGCACTATACTCTCTTGAATTGGCAACAATATTATTAAAAATTAAAACCTCTTTAGGACTATCTCCTAAGCTAAAGCACCACGCTCTTATTGCATTTCCCTGGTGATCTTTTACGTAATTATTATAAAATTTACCATTACCAATCAGATAGAAAATTCCGTTATGATTGCTGCTCTCCTGATTGATGTCTTTTATAACATTATGGTGAATATTATAGGAATCTACGCTCTCTAATACCACCGCACTTCCTACTTTTGTGGAGTTTTTAAATGTAACATAAGCAATTTCAATATCCTTTATCAGCCCCTTTATGATATTGTCTTGAGCAGATCCTCTAAACCTGATTAAGGTACCTGTGTTGTCGCAATCAATGTTCAGGAATTTTAAATTTTTGCTATAAGAATTTTCTGACCCATTGTAGATGTTTTGCGGGGTATATTGAATACAACCATAGGTCACAAGATTTTGAAATGATACATTTTGTATTGTGAAGTTGTTGATGTTATCTGTTAATTGGAATGGGGCTCCATCTACAGTTCTGTCTTTAAAGAGAAATCCTCTTGAAATTCCGGGGGTTCCATTTCCACTTATAGTAACGTTGTTTAAATTGGAGAGTTTTATTTGTTTGTTTCCAATTAGTTGAACAAGTCCGTCGTTTTGAACTATTACAGGTTTATTAGTACCATTGATATTACTTATTTGTATACCATTATATGAACCACCTTTTATTTTTATTATAGTATTTGATGTTATTCCCAGTGTTTTTCCATCGATAGATAGATTACCTGAGCCGGTTCCTAAATTTAAGACAGTTGCATTTTCGGGGGCAGCAACCGTATCCTTTGGTGGAGGGACAGGTTTTTCGGTTTCGGGGAGTGGAACTTCYTCTACAGGAATTGTACTTTTTTTACAGGCTAATAAAATGATAATTGTAAATAAGAATAGGTAACTCCTTGTTTTCACTGTCATAATTTACATGTAAAATAATTTTTAATTACTGTTGATTTTCGTTCTAAACAAATAACATTTACCATTGCGACACTGTCTAATTATAAATCCCTATCCTATAATAAGTGGCGTAATATTTGTAATGGGGAATGTTTTTCTCAATAAAAATAGTTTTTTTTATTGAGAAAGAAAGTTTTTTTATTTTTTTTCTACGCTTAAAAGCATTTAGCGCTTGATTTGATAGTTTGGAGCAGTAATAATATGTGTTTTGTGTGGAAAATTTTCCCCAATTTTTATTATTTCTTTCTCCTAAATTCAACTTTCCTTGAACTTATATCATTAATTAAACGCGGCAATGAATTATTGTCGGGTCTAATTTAAGTTGTTAATTGTGAAAGCTTTATCTATTAGAAAGAGTTGCGGTATTACTTAGTTTAGGTTATCTTTAATGGATATTAAAAACAATCGTAGAAAACAGACTTGTTTTGGATAGCTTATTGTTTTGAATTTTATTGTATCTTATCGATCTACCAGTTATTAATAGATATAAAAGCGTATTTTAATGAATTTTGTTTTTGTCAGTTTGCAGCGAATAAATACAGATCGGGAGTCAACTTCCACAAGCTTAGCTAAAGAATTGGCAAAAAAGCACAGAGTATTATTCGTAAATCCTCCTATTGATAGAAAAACATTACTGTCAAAGGACAACGACCGTTATGTAAAAGAGCATATTAAGCTTATAAAAAATGGAGGCACCGGAACAAGGAGTTTAACTGATAATCTATACGTATTAAATACGAATAGCTTGTTAGAGTMAATTAATTGGATCCCCTCAACAAAAGTATTTTCTCTTTTCAATTATGTAAATAACAGGCGGTTTGCCAGGGACATTAAACAAGCATTGTCGGCGCTAAACTTTGACTCCTTTATTCTTATCAATGATAAAGATATATTCAGGAGCTTTTACTTAAAGGAATTATTGAAGCCAGACCTATATATATATCTTGATAGGGATTATACGCTTGGTGTTGATTATTGGAAAAGACATGGTGAGGCTCTAGAACCTAAATTGATAAAAAAGTCGGATCTTGTGATTTGTAACTCCAATGACTTCGTTAGAAGCGCCAAAAAATATAACCCAAATAGTTTTTACATTGGAAACGGCGTAGATCTTGAGCTTTTTAATAATGATATATTGCATGATATCCCGGCGCGGCTAAAAAATCTGGATAAACCAATAATAGGTTATGTTGGGGCGCTAAGCTCTTTAAGACTTGATCTGGATTTAATCATCAATATAGCAACTGCAAAACCAGAATATAACTTCGTTTTAATTGGTGAAGAGGACAAGGAATTTAGTAAGAGTATTTTACATGAAATGAAAAATGTTCATTTTTTTGGTAAAATAGATAAGAAAAATATTCCTTCTTATGTGCAATATTTTTCCGTTTGTATAAATCCACAGTTACTTAATGAAATTACTATTGGTAACTTTCCTTTAAAAATAGTAGAATATCTTGCGATGGGGAAACCTGTAGTTGCAAAGTCTACTAATACAATGAAAGAAGTATTTTCAGAACATACTTATCTTGCTAATGATGCGCCAGAGTTCGCAGATCTAATAACTAAGGCCTTGTCTGAAGATAATTCTGCCTTGCATTCAGAAAGGATTTCTTTTGCAAAGGGCTTTAGTTGGGATAAGGTTGTTTCATTATTAAATGAATCAATAAGATCTTGTACTACCAATAATCCAACGCTGATCTAAATGTTAGCATAAATATTGATTTACTATATTTTAATCAGCACCCTAAACTACTACGCTCATAGATGAACCGAGACAAACAGTATAATAAATGGCTAGAAACGTCCCATCTGACGCAAGATTTAAAGTCGCATTCTATTTCAGGTGGTTTTAACACTGTTGCCGGCCAGGTATTGTCTTTTGGAATAAATATGCTGTCTACCATTATCCTAGCCAGGTTATTGGTGCCGGGAGATTACGGTTTGGTAGCTATGGTAACTACAATAACTGGGTTTATCACTGTATTTAAAGACTTAGGTTTATCTTCGGCAGTTATTCAAACAAAGGAACTAAAAGATGACCAGGTGAACTCCATCTTTTGGATAAGCATCGGTGTTAGTTTTGTTATAGCACTAATTGTGTCGCTTTTAGCACCACTTTTAGTTGCCTTTTATAAGGAAGAGCGACTTCTGAATATGACTCTTGTGTTTGCCGCAAGTATTTTTATTACAGGATTTTCTCTTCAGCATAATGCGTTAATGAAGAGGCAGATGAAGTTTAAAACTTTGTCGAGAATTCAGATTTTAAGCACTGTAGGTAGTTTACTTACTGGTATGTTTTTAGCTTGGAAAGGATTTGGTTACTGGTCAATTGTAGCTATCTCAGTCTCCAGCCCAATATATTCAACTATATCACTCTGGTTTTTATGCGATTGGCGGCCTCGACTTGGTTTTAATTCAAAGGGGATAAAAACATTGGTATCTTTTGGCGCTGGTTTAACAGGATTTGATC
>NZ_JBFTNT010000351.1:0-4421 GCF_056397585.1 Pedobacter sp. 05L430
CCATTAAATATGGCCTGCATAGACATCTGTTCAATCCGTGATTCAGGAGATGCATGAAGCTGATAAATACCAGAAATTATTTTTTCTTTGGTAGACTGGAATTCCGTTTTATCAAAAATCGGATTCGCTACAGCATCTGAGAACAACCTCCAACCTTGTTCAAAATACTTTGAAATACAGTCCATACTAATCGTTCCATAATCAGTTTCAGAAGAACCTCCTATATTTATTCCATATTCATCTGCCAATTCCTTGTAATCATCAACACTATAATTTTTTGTACCACAAGATGCAGCAGCAGCCAAAGCAAGGTTCTCTATTCCCGCCTGCTCAGGTTTGTAATTCATCACCCCTCCTCTAAAATACATGCTCATGCTTATGGTTTCTTTTTGAGTGGGCCTTAAAATTACTTTTAAGCCATTCACATCAAACGACACAGCCTTGGTCTGGGATTTAGCCGAAAAAAGGAATAAAATAAAAATGAAGGCTAATATATATGGTTTCATCAGTTTAAATATTTTATTTGAAGAATTCTTGAGGTTTTACAGCGTCAACACTGCTTTTATTGATAATCATTCCGGCACAAAAGGGTTTACCTTTAATGTATTTCCTAACGTAATTAAGTAAATCTGCCCTAGTTATCTTATTCAGGTTTTCTTCATAATGAGTATAATAATCAACCGAAGCCGATGCCCACCAGAAAGAAAGCAAATGAGCATAAAAAGCATATATGGAACAGGCATCTTGGTTGATTCTATGATATAATAATCATTTTTAGCAAGTGGTTTGAATTCCGGAATGGGCCACTTTTTAAAAGGATCAAAAGGCGATGCTTTCCAGCTTCCAAATATGTCTTCAGCACTGTTAAAAGCCTCGTCTACCTTTACATCGCCTGCAATTACCAATACAGAATTGTTTGGCCAGTAATACTTATTCTTTATAGAATCCATTTTTGATGGCGTGGCCGATAAAATCACATCATGATTTCCAATCACGTTCTTTCTCGAATAATTCTCTCCCCACATATGTTTCTTGTCGGCATCAATCAATGGATAAAGCGGACTCGACTCTTGCCTGGTAAACTCAGCATTTACAATTTCATTTTCCATTGCCATATCTTCCTTAATAAATATAGGATAGCGAATGGCAGAATTCATGAATTTTAAACCAGGTTTTAAATTTGCCGAAGGAAGGGTAAAATAATAATTTACAACCTCTTCTCTTGTGTTGGCATTTGAAGTAATTTCCAATTCATTACTTCTCTTATTGAAGCTCTCAAAATTTGGATAATCTTTATTCGCTTTAAAGAAGAGGTGTTCATAAAGGTGGCTTAATCCATTGTAATCATCAGACTCTGTAAATGACCCATTTCTGCATGCCATTTCAATCGTAGCAAGGGGAACAGTATTGTCTACAACTACTAATATTTCAAGCCCGTTCGGCAGCTTTCTGAAATACATATTTTCCGCTAGCTTCTGTTGCGAAAAAACAGAAATACAGCTCATTACGAGCACTACCGCAAGCAAAAGTTTAGAGCGCATATAGTTAAAATTGATATACCTAATTGTTTATACAAATACGTGTAAATCTTTTAATTTAACAAATAATTTTATGCCTTTTTCTCAATCTGATTTTTTCTTATATTGTAATTAATCAATTAACCAAATTAATCCCTAAGTATGAACAATTTTAAACTTCAATTTCCCCTAATTGTTGCGGGAATCCTTGCGTTCACTTCGTGCAAAAAGCAGGAACAAGAAAGATTACAATCTAAAGCCACACAGGAAACATCGGTAGCCCCTTCACTCTTATTAACTTACACCATGAGCAATTGGATGGGTTCCCTGCCAGATGCAACCAATGTAGCCCAGCTCTCTATCCCCGGAACACATGATTCCGGAGCAAGAACTGAACCAGTTGGCGGCACGGCTAAATGTCAGAATCTAAGCATTGCAGATCAGTTAACGGCCGGAGTCAGGTATCTAGATATCAGATGCAGACACATTGGCGATGCATTTGCTATCCATCACGGTTCAATCTATCAAAACTTAAACTTTAATGATGTGCTGAATGCGTGTATCGGTTTCCTGAATAGTAATCCAACTGAAACCATTATTATGAGTGTAAAAGAAGAATATGATCCTAGTAATAATACCAGAAGTTTTGAACAGACCTTTGATTCTTATGTAAACCAAAATCCTTCGAAATGGGATTTGGGCGATGGTGTTCCTACTTTAGGAGCTGTTCGTGGTAAAATAAAGCTACTAAGAAGATTTGGAGCTGGTACCACGAAGGGTATCGATGCTACCAACTGGGCAGACAACACCACTTTTAGTATTAACAATTCAGCAGCGAACCTTAAAATACAAGATTATTATAATGTAAGCGATGTAAATACCAAATGGTCGAACATTGAAACGCTTTTAAATGAGGCACATAATGATACTTCGAATAGGTTGTATCTGAATTATAGCAGCGGTTATAAAGCACTTATATTTGGTATCCCGAGCATAACTACCGTATCTAACTCGGTAAATCCTAAAATCAATACCTTCTTTACAAATAATACGCATGGAAAGTATGGCATTATTCCAATGGATTTTGTTGATGCAACCCGAAGTCAGTTAATAGTTAATACTAATTTTTAATGGAAGAGTCGTCATCCTGAATTTATTTCAGAATGACGACCCTACCTTTTTAAAATATCTTAAATCCTACTGAAAGGTTAAATATCCCGGTTTTTTCATCAAGACCTTTATTAATCTTTGTCAACCCTCTGCTATATCTGGCATCAATAGTCAAGCTACCTATATCAACACCGGCATTTACTACACCGCCGGCAGTAAACTTCTTATAATCAAACTCGGTTGGCCCTGCAGCTTTGTTTAAAGAATAGCTTAAATCCGGTCCAGCAGAAATTCTAAAATTCAATGCTTCCGTATTGATAAGCTTATAACCAACCATCAAAGGAATATTAACCTGTTTAAATTTAGGACTGTAAACTTTAGAATTGTAAGTATACTCACTTTTAAATGCAGTGTAATTTACCTCAGGTTGAAAATACAAAGCATCTCCAACCCTAGCAAAAACACCAATATTATAACCGGCTTTACCTTCCTTTTCTTTTACTTCTTTGAAACTCGTTGGAAGCGTTGCATAATTGATACCTGCTTTCAACCCAAAATTAACTCCTGATTGCTGCGCTTTTACCGAACCAATGCTTACCATGATTATTGCAATCATTAAATAGAACTTGTTTGTTTTCATACTTTCTGTGTTAGAATAATTTTTTAATTATTTGTGATTTGAAAGTATGACAACAGAAGTAACATTTACCCCCACGCGCCTCAAAAAATATTTTTAAAGAAAATCTTCCCGATGAGGTGTAAACGCATCAATTAGCATTCCTGCCTCCAAACAAACACAACCATGAATTACATGTGGTGGCACGTAATAACCATCTCCTTTTCTTATGATACGCACTTCTTCACCAATGGTCATCTCAAAAGCACCGCTATCTACATAAGTTACCTGAGTATGATGATGCTCATGCAAATCGCCTACAGCACCCACTTCAAATTTCGCTTTTACAAGCATAATCCGGTCATCATATCCAAAAACCTGTCTTTTAATTCCATTACCCAAATCCTCCCATGAGGTTTCGTTTTCTATCTGAAATAGGTTGCTTTGTATCATAATTTATCTTCAAGTTTTTGTCTTAATGTGTGTTCCCATTCTTTTTTTAACATGCTTAAAACAATCGTGTCTCTTCTGCTTCCGTCTAAACGGATAACACTACTTCTTAAAATACCTTCCACAGTACACCCAACACTCTTCATAGCAGCCACGCTTCTTACGTTAGTCGTATCTGCAGCAAATTCTACCCGTTCAAAGCCATTATTAAAAGCAAAATCAAACAGCAAATACTTACAGTGTTTGTTTAACCCTGTCCCATGAAATTGTTGCCCGTACCAGGTATAGCCCAGATTCAGATTATGCTGATTAAGCTTTATATCATAAAATCTCGATGATCCGGCGTAAGCATTTGTTCTTTTGTCAATAATAACAAATGGGTATTCCTTTTTAGCTTTTCTTCCTTCAATAGCCAATAGCAGATATTTTTTTAGATCTTCTTCAGTATCCCCTTTTTGTGTAGCAAAGCTCCATATATCAGGCTGATGAGCAAATTGGAGTAAACATTCTATATCACCTTCCTTTAAAGGTCTAAGAAGCGCGATTTCATCTTCTAAAACATGGTTTGCAGTAAAATCAAAGTCGATCATTTTATGCTTTTTATACGGGCTAAATATTGGCAAATGTATGAATTTGAGGATTGATTTTGATTGAATTATTAAGTCACACAAGGGTAATAGAATCATTTTCAATACGTTAAACCAAATATATTTTTAGTATGTTTGAAA
>NZ_JBFTNT010000352.1:0-6218 GCF_056397585.1 Pedobacter sp. 05L430
ATAGATAGCAGGTTGAAAGGTCTGGACATGGGAGCCAATGATTATTTAACGAAACCTTTCCTGTTGTCCGAACTGAAATTTAGGGTCGACAATCAGATCAAATATCAGCGCACACTTCAGGAATACTACCATAAACATGTATTCGCTACGAATGATTTTAAGGCAGATGAGGCTACCCATCCTTTTTTGATTAAGCTGTATGACATCCTWGATCAATTTCTGGATCATCCTGATTTTTCCATTTCCGATCTGGCCGATAAATTAGCCATGAGTTCAAGAACATTAAATCGCAAATTAAATAGCCTCACAAAAATGGCTTCCAGCGAATTGATTCGGAATTATCGTTTAAAAAAAGCTGCTGCTTTTCTAACTACAGGTTTCTCTGTTTCCGAAGCAGCCTACATGTCGGGCTTTGAAAGCGTGTCATATTTTGGCCAGTGTTTTAAAGAGCAATACCGGATTACACCTTCAGAATTTATTAAACAAACGCGCGCGATAAATTATTAAGTTTTACTGCCTGTCCGTTTTTTGAGAGAAAATGTCCGAATATTAAGGCCGTGAGGGCTCCGCATGTAAAAATTGTCTGATATATTCGAGTCATTGTCCGTTATCTGATAGCCATTTTTTCATCTTCTCCACAACTTTGATATACAGCAAATGAGCTTTTGAAATAGCATGAGAGCTGTTAAACAGAAGCTTGATTAATTAACAATTTAATCTTTAAAATTATGGGACAAGGTGCAATGCTAAGAATTTACAATGGCACTCCAATGAATGTTAGAAAAACTCAGGGAGGACCTGGTTACCAAATGAATGCCTGGGGGCCTCCTGATAATGTAAATGCAAAATCTGCTCAGCAGTTTTACTTTGAATTTAATCAGGGATTTGGCAAGGAGCCAGGAGATGATAAGGCAGAGGTATGGTATAATCTGGATAGTACCTCGTTATCGTGTAAAATTACTGCCTCCGGCAGCAATGATACCGGTATGTTTTATCTCAACTTTCAACTCGGTTGGTCTAACTCAGATATTCATCCATCGTCTTTACCATATTATATATTCTGGCATTCGGGCATGGATAAGTGGAAACTAATAGACCATGATTCACATTCAATTAGTGATAATATCGAAGATGGAGATGATGGCAAATATCAGATGTACGAACTGAAACTAGTACAAATAAGGGCTTTTTGTAAGGACGATCAGGAAGCAATTAATGTAGGTACAGCTTTGGTAGATGATAATCAATCATCGCAGGTATTTCAAAGTTTTATAAATAGAGTTAACAATAATATTAAATAAAATTAAACCTTAAAATTATGCCACTAATAACATTATCAGCTCATAACAATCATACGATTGACGGACCTCATACAGTAACCGTAGCTCCTGGAACACATACGGAAAATAGAAGCACTCAAGTACATGTCTCTTTCATGAAACCAGGCGGTGGCGGCGGCAGTGTTACCTTTCAGATAACCAATAACCATAAAATTTTTGGAAATGGGGGGCAGCCAATTCCACATGGAACCACCAGTGTACATATAATTAATCAGGGGCCGGAAACGATAAACATATCGTGGGTATAGTCCCTCTAATTTCAATCGAAATGGAAAAAGTAAATAACTTTGTGCTCAGACACAAACCAGGCTTAATAAGTAAACACAGGTATATTGATCGCCCGCCAGGAAAAATAGCCAACAGTGGGTCGGACCAAACTTCAGATCCTTTAAATGGCAATTATACCGTGGTGAAATTAGACAGCATAATGGCATCATTCCAGGGAGTAAATAACAACCTGGAACTGATGTCGTTTACTGCACAGCCTTATACAGATAAAACTAACGGATCAGGAGTGGCCATCTCTGATGAAACTTCATTATCAATTGAGGGAGGAAGTAATTTTAAGCAAATGGTTACAATTAGTGCCGATATTGATGGTAATAAAAAGGATGAAATTATAGTAGCGTATTTAAATGATAAGAATGAGTTGTGGTTGGAAGTTATAAAATATGAGGAAGGAGCGAAAACTTCGAACTACGCCGTGTTGTCCAGATTTATAATTGAAGCTGAAATAGGAGATCAGACTACTATATGGGGTAGTTATACAGATGAAGGCGAAATAAAAAAACCTATAATAGCATGGGTTGATAAAAGTAACAAGGTAAAAATATGGACCTGCGACAATATTGCTGATGATACGAAAAGAGAGCCATTCTTATTTGAAGGACCGGAGACCAGTGAAAGTAAAAAAGCAGATATTGCGATTGGTGCTTTTACCGGGCAAAGAAATAACGAAATAGCAATTTTTTATGAAGGTAAAAAAGACAGTAACGGTAATAATCTTTTTGTAAGCGTATATTGTATTGCTAATCAGAAGAGTAAGCTTATAAGCTCAGCAATAGTGGGAGCCACAGATGAAGGTTATTCTCCTTATACACTAAATGTTAAATCAGGAGCTTTTCTTGCTAATACTGTTAGAGATGGGTTGGCTTTGAGTTGGGCAATAAAAGAAACAGATAAAGCCCAGCTGCAGATGTGGGAATGTCATAAATCAAATACTGAAAAAACTAATAACCAATTTGATTTAAAAATGGTAGATGCAGCTAAAGATTTGGCAGTAAAAGGTGGCCTTATCAGAACAGCAGTAGGCGATATAAATGATGATGGTGTAGAAGAACTGGTAGTTGGGAGGGTTGCTAATGAATTGATAGAGGGGCATCTTGTTTTGCAAGTATATAGGTTCGAGAATACGTTAAAGTTAAGTCCTGCTTCAACAGGCCGAATGTATGGTGATAATTCATTCAACTTTATTTCTTTTGATTTTGAGTTGGCAATTGCAGATTTAGAAAATCATAGTTCACCGGGACTCGATAATAATTACATTGGTGCAGGTATTGTTATTGCCGCATTGGGGGCCGAAAAATCTTTAATGCCACAAAATGGTTATGCAAGGGTAAGTTTGGGTGTAATAAAAGTAGATCCGGAACTTAATTTTGCCATCAGATATAAAGAAAAACCAGCAGCAATACCCGGATTGTTTTCTGGTAATATTGCTTACGACAGCAATAAAAATTTAGGAAATTTAAAAATTAAACTCACACATGGCGATTTTAATGGAACCAATATATGTGTAGGGAGCCCGAAACAAAGTACAATTGAAGATGTAAATTCGATTATTGCTATCATTAATTTCCCACCCATACCCTCAGAGTTTCAAAACACCGAAGAATTTAATTGTGTCGGTCAAGTTTCATTTAGCGATACCAAAGGGAATTCAACCTCAATGGGGCTTAGTACTCACCGTTCTTATAGTACATCTGACAGTCTTGGCAGTTCTTTAGGAATATCAAGTTTATTCTCCTTTACCAGTTCGATTAATAAAACTCATGGCAAGGATTTTAGTAAATCGACAGATAAAATTGCTGATATAACCACCTCTCTTAATGTAAGCTCAGATAAAGAGGATGTTATACTCCTGAATGTAAATATATTCAATACATGGGAATATCCGGTTTATAAAGATGGGGTACATAAAGGCCATATATTAGTTGTTTTCCCCCAATCAAGTGGCAATATTAAAACATTATCAGGAAAAGACCTGTCATCATTATATAAGCCGGCACATTTAATAGGTAATATTCTATCTTATCCTTCTGCAGACCCTAAAGATTATGATGCTATGAAAGGTAGCTTTTGTAATGCAGTTATCTCTGTGGACAGTCAACCTACTTCTATAAGTGCGAATTGGTCTAATTCGAATAACCAATCAGAACAAAAATCAGTAAATCAATCAACTCACATCAGTAATCAGCAATCCGCAAATGTGTCTTCAGATTTTTTGTGTGGATTCAGTTTAGGTATCAATCACAATTATGACAACACTTATAGTAATAGTGAGTCTTCTAATTACGCTATCAATTTTACAGAATCAACAAATATTGATATGTCTATTACTCCTGCAGGCTTAAATGAAACTATGTATTATACGGTTAAACCTTATGTATACTGGTGTAAAACTTCAAACCATAAATGGTTTGCCCGCCCGCGGAGCAGGACATTGTATTTTTACAGTAAAAACATCTTTTTTAGAAAGCTTACTGGTGGATGGGTACACCTCGATTTATGCGGTTATTAATCCAAAAACAACGTTGAAGAATTTGAATGATCACAATAAAATTGGTTTTGGCTATTATCCTTCAAATTACCTGTCGGGCGCTATATAGAACATTTATAATTGCATGTTAAAGAAACGTTCGTTGCCAAAATAAGCACGTTTGTGTAAACGTACTATTCCGTCATCAGAAAAGTCTTTAGGTGCATAAGCATTCATTGGATATTTGGTTCCGAGTAAGCCCATTTCCATGAATGTATGGGCCAGGAGTTCGCTGCAGAAAAAAGCATCCGTTGGGGCCGTTTTATTGTAATAACGGCCTTCAACAAAGCGATTAGCCATTTCTTCATCAGATGGAAAACCAGCTTGATTCACAATTGGCATTAACTGCTGTAAAATAGTTCCGATTGCTGTTTCTTTTGGGAGGTATAACGGTTTAAATGCAAATTTCACATCTTCAAAGTCTTTGGCCGTTGCACTAAGACGCTGTTCTAAATCAACTAGCATAGGTCCTGGTTTTGCCTGTCCAGTAATGACATCTGGTAAATTAGTTAGCGAATTTGCTTCCCAAAGGAGCAGATCAGGAGTTTTGCCTGCAAGTCCAATGTCTTCGGCTCTTACAATCATTCCAACGTGAGAAAATGGAGACCATTGAACAGCCTCAATAACAAAGCTGAAGTCATAACGTCCATGAACTAGTAATATGTCACCTGTTTGAAAGTCGTCCTTTATTTCCCGGAAATGCAGGTACCAATTGTTGTCTACAAATAAATCCATGATTAGCTTTATTCAAATGTGTAAAAAAAGCATCACATGTAGTAAAAAAAAATATATAATTTGTTAAAAATTCATTTTATGGAAATAGGCATTGAGAAACTTTATTACCTGATTGAAGGAGCAGCATTAATAGGCAGCGGAGGTGGAGGGAACAAGGCTGCGGCTTACGCTTTAGCCAGTTATATTGTGGAAACAGCACCTTCGGGAGTAGTACAGCTATTGAGTGCTCAAGACCATCTTTTTGATTCCTCTGCCATGGGCTGTATAATTGCCGACATAGGAGCCAATGCCGCTCAGGAGGAGAAACAACATGAGGCAATTGCTACAGCTTTTAACGAGTTGTCACTGCAATTGAAACGCACCATAGGAACTAACCTAACTTTTGTTGTGCCAATCGAAACTGGCCCCGAGAATAGTATAGTGCCGTTTGTGGTAGCCGCGCGTTACGGCGTACCGGTTTTGGATATTGATGGCGCCGGTCGTGCAGTCCCTGTTTTATCTCTTGCAACATTTGGTAAATTACCGCCCTCACCCGCCGTAATAGCAAATGACAAGGGAGATTTTCTTTTGCTCCAAATTGATCAGGTAGCTGACATGGATAGTATGCTTCGCCCTGTAACCGGATCTGCACTATTTGGAAATTCCGGAAGTTTAGCCCTATGGCCATCAAGGATAGATCAATTATTAAATCATAGTATCAAGAATTCATTAAGTTATGCTATGGCTTGTGGAGAACTGATGGATTGCCTAATGAAAGGGCTTCAGATTGATTCTGCATGTTTTCATTTTGTAAATGAAAAGAAAGCTTGTCTAGTAGGACATGGCAAGGTGCAAAGTATACAAAATAAACAAGAAGGGGCCTTTGACTATTCGCTTGCTGCTATCGCCGATGTGCTAACAGGAGGAACAATCAGTGTACTGGCACAAAATGAAAATCTTATATTATACAATTCCAATCAGCAAGGAGCATTATTAACTGCCCCCATAAGCATAACATATCTAAAAACAGATGGCTCTGCAATAACTAATGCCGAAATCAAACAAGGAGATGAAGTGTTTGTACTGGCTATTGATGCCCCGGAGGTTTTAAAAGAACCAGACCGTTTACTTCTTTTTAAAGAGCAACTACAAGAATTCGCTTATTTTGGCAGTTTAAATTATCAGCTACCAGCAGAAGAGGGACTAGCAGATTTACTGACCAGATTAATTCCCAATCCAATTTTAGTAAAATAAATTATATAAAAAATATACGGATCTAATAAGGATCAAATAGGGGGTTGATAGGGAGGTTTCCTTATTTGATTCTTTTGTAATCCTTTGTAAATCTT
>NZ_JBFTNT010000353.1:0-4013 GCF_056397585.1 Pedobacter sp. 05L430
AATGTAAATAACCTAACGCCAGGGAAATACGAGTATAAGATAACTTATAAAACATTAAATAAAGCGGCGCAAGTAAAAGATATCCCCTGGAATTACCCTATTAATATCTTCCGGCAAGATAGTTTAACTTCTGGAAATTGGAAGGGTAGCTATGGCAAAGAAGGATTTGTGTTGTTTAATTACCTTCAAAATAATAAACATTTACAGAAATTGCCTGTCTATGTATCATCAGTAAAGTTAAGAAATGAGGCAAATGTTCATTCGGAATTGCCGGCAGACAATAGGGTGCTCCGCAACACAACAGGTACTAACCGTACCTTTGGTGCAGTTGTAACTAAAGATCCTGCGCCCACTTTGCAAACCATAACGATGGATGTTCAGGTTGCCGGAACTCAGTCCCATCAAATTGCTTTGTATTTTTTAGATTGGGATAACAAAGAAAGGCGCTCTGCCGTAGAAGTATTTGATGCCAATACACTTAAACTCATCTCACCTGTTCAGTTAATTAAGGATTATCAAAATGGAAAATATCTGATCTTTAATTATACCGGAAGCATACGAATTCGGATCAACCATGTACGTGGGGAGAACGCTGCAGTAAGTGGTATATTTTTCGACAGACATCAATAARCATCCAAAACAAATGAAAACACAAATTTTGTGCACACTCTGGGGGCTTGAACATCTTCCTCTTGAAGATTCTTTTCTAAAAGTAAAACAGGCAGGCTATGATGGCGTTGATGCATGGATTCCGGAAGATGCTGCAGAACGTAAAAAGTTTATCCGACTTCTGGATGAATATCAATTTCCAATTGTATGTCATCAGCATCAAGCCACAGGAACCGATATTAAGTCTTTTTGTAAGTCTTTTGATTATTATTTGAATCTCTCTATGGACTGTAACCCGATACTAATTAATTCGCATAGCGGTAAAGACTATTTCTCCAAAGATGAACAATTAAGGGTAATTGATACAGCGCAGGAATTCTCCGTAAAAAGGAACATCAGGGTTGCCCACGAAACCCATCGGGGTAGGATAGGTTTTAGTCCTTACAATGCAATGGAACTTTTTGCGCTAAGGCCTGATATGAAAATCACAGCCGATCTTTCTCATTGGGTTTGTGTAACCGAAAGCTATCTGGAGAATTGCCCTAATATTTTAGAAGAGGCCATAAAAAGAACTGAACACATTCATGCAAGAGTTGGTTATCCTGAAGGACCACAAGTAACAGACCCGCGTGTAAAAGAATGGCAAACTGCTACACAGATATTTCTTGAGTGGTGGGGTAAAATCATTGACTATAAAAAAGAAGTCGGTGATGAGCTATTAACCATTACTCCAGAATTCGGTCCGCCTCCGTATATGGTTACATTACCCTCAAACGGGATGCCTGTTGCAGATCAGTTTGAAATCAACAGCTACATGAAGGATTTGTTGAGATCAATAACTTAAATATCAATTTATACTTTACGAAGCCTGTATTCTTTAGGTGGCAATCCGTTCTTTTTCTTAAACAAACGCGAAAAATAGAAAATAGAATCAAAACCTGTTTGGTAAGCCACTTCATTAATGGTTAAATTGGTGGATGTAAGTAAATCCTTCGCTTTGTCTAATCTCAGATTAAGGTGATATTGATTTGGTGATAAGCCTGTCGTTTCTTTAAAAATCTTCCTGAATCTCGAATAACCCATAGGCAAATCCTTTACCATTTCTTCTAAATTCACTGGGTTCTCAATGGATTCCTGTAAAAGAAATTTGGCCTTCGAAATGAGTTTAGATTGATTTCCGATATCAGGTGTTTTGTATTTCGATACGGCATTTACCAAGCCTAAAATTTGAAGAGTAAGCCCTGAAACGATTTGACGATACCCAATTTCAGCAGCAGCAACTGTTTTGATAAGTGTATGAAAAAGCTGCAGTAAATCTTCGTTCAGGCCAACATCAATAAAAGGATTCTCAGCGGTAAATATTCCCTTTTTCATCAATTCATTAGGATAACTCCCATTAAATCCTACCCAATATTCTTCCCAACCATGTTGAGGGTGTGGTTTGTATCTGTGCCATACACCTGGGAATAAAAAGAAACAGGTTCCAGCTTTAATGTTATAGGCTTTGGTTTTTGCAGATTCCAGTAAACCTTCGCCTTTTGTTATGAAAACCAGGTAATAGCCGTCTAGTATTCTGCCCTTATCCCAGGTAAAGGAGTGATCTATTGGATGCTCACGATTGTTTGGGTAATTTTTATTAGGCTCTACCTTTGCMGAACCAACCGTATTGATGTAAAATCCCCAATTTTTTTCGAATTCACTAATGTTAAGATATTTCTGGTAATTCTTCATTTTAATATTTGGCTTCTTTTATAAAGCTAATTATTTTATCAAAAAGTACAAACGATATTTAAGATTAAGTGCTGTTTTGTCTTATTAGTACATTCAATGTGTTGTTTTGTTTAAAGTGATATGTCAGAAAAGATAAAAGATAACCAGAGCATGTCAGTACAGGACAGCACAGGTTGCGTATTTCATCTATTTACGATATTCTTGTTATACCAAACACACAAATAAACCAACCCACATGAAATCAAACAGAACTAGGTCTGTTAAATTATCTGTAGTATTTTTATTACTCATTCTTATCGGTGTTTCCTTCACCACTTTCCAGAAAGATAATCCAGGACCAAAAGTTGAAAAACTAAAACTTTTACCAAATTTTAAAGCGGAACATTTATACAGCCCATCTGAAAGTAAAACCGGATCATGGGTAGCCATGACCTTTGATAATAAAGGGCGGATAATTACTTCAGATCAGTATGGCTTTTTATACAGGCTGGAAATACCCCCAATAGGTGCAGATACCACCAAGGTTAAAGTAAAGGTAGAAAAACTAATTGTTGGCGATTCAACAAACGCTAAAGTAGGGATGGGGTATGCCCATGGTTTGCTTTACGCCTTCAATAGCTTATACGYAATGGTTAATCACAATAGCGACGATAAGTTTAAAAGCGGAAGTGGACTTTACCGGTTACAGGATACCGATGGTGATGATCAATTCGATAAAGTAACATTGATGAAAGCATTAATCGGTGAAGGCGAACATGGCCCCCACAGTATTGTGCTTTCTCCTGATAAAAAGTCAATTTACATGATTGCAGGTAATTATACAGATATGCCGGAAATGGACAGTTACCGCCTACCTAAAACCTGGAAAGAAGACAACGCATTGGCAACCATAAAAGACCCTAATGGACATGCTACAGACCGTTTTGCGCCAGGAGCCTTTGTAATGAAAACCGACCCGGAAGGAGCAAAGTGGGAATTAGTAAGTGCAGGATATAGAAATCCATATGATTTTGCCTTTAATGAAGATGGAGAAATGTTTGTTTACGATGGCGACATGGAATGGGATATGGGGATGCCATGGTATAAACCTACCAGAATTTCTCATTCTCCCAGCGGAAGTGAATTTGGCTGGCGCTCCGGAAATACCAATTGGGCACCAAGTTATATTGATAATCTTCCTGCTATATTAAACGTTGGTCAGGGCTCACCTACGAACCTGGTTAGCAGTTATAACGCTCGTTTTCCAGAGAAATATCGTCGTGGTTTATTAGCCTTCGACTGGACTTTTGGCATCATTTACTCCGTACAGCTTATTCCCGATGGATCCTCTTATAAAACAACAGCAGAGGAATTTTTATCGGGACAGCCTTTACCGCTTACCGACGGTTTGATTGGACCTGATGGAGCACTTTACTTTTTAACCGGAGGACGTGAGCTTGAATCTGATCTATACAGAGTTTATTATGGTGATAATTCCTTGCCAAACCAAGAATTGCCAACCAATGCAACAGCAAGTGTGCTCGAAGCACGCAACCTGAGGAAGCAATTGGAAGAGTTTCATACTACGCCTAATCCAGAGGCAATTAACATAGCCTGGCCAAACCTGAAAAACAAAGATCGTTATATTCGTTATGCTGCAAGGATTGCTGTTGAACATCAGCCCGTTGCAGAAT
>NZ_JBFTNT010000354.1:0-3972 GCF_056397585.1 Pedobacter sp. 05L430
CTGTAAGCGGGTTGCTGTTGATGATAACGACCCCAAAGCTTCTTATTGGGAAGGTGAATTTTTCTATTATTATCTTTTTRAAGACGATCGAAAAGAAGAGGAGGTCTCTTTTGATTCACAGGGAAATAGAAAATCCAGATCGGTACACAACACAGAAATTAGATTAACGATGTTCGAAAAGTCTTACATTAAAAAAATGGAAGAACTGGGGATTTATTCGGAGGGATATAAATTTTGGAAAAAAACGTTTTGATGCAAACGAATTCATCAAACATAGGTGAAGATAATTATCATTATAATCAGTAATGCTTTTCTATTTCTCTTATAAACTATATTTTTTGTATTTTGACTTGGTGTCACTTCATGAGCATTAAACGATACCAAAGCAACACCATATAACATCATCCTTAACGAAAACAAATTCATATGAAATTTAAAACATTGTTTTTAACGGCAGCAATTGCAGGAGCATTATCAACAGCGAGCTCCTGCTCAAATTTTGAAAGTGGAAAAAACCGTGAAAAAGGAACGCCAGTCGAATCGTCAAAGACGGCAGTACAAAAAATTTTGGCTGACAAAGAGGCTAACGAAGGCAAACGTTTCTCTATTACCGGCTATCTGAATTATTCGGCAGGAATGACGGTTTATGTTGACAGGCCCCAATCAGTATATGTAAATACAGCACCTGGGGATGAGGGAGAAACGATTACTCCCCTGGAGATGAAGTGGGCACAAAATGGTTATAACAGCGTTTTTGTTCCTGAAAATGCGGGACGTGGATCTGATAAAACGATATTTTATGACAATGAAGGCAAACCACTCACAACGAATGATAAGGTAGAAGTTTCATTTGAAGTTGGGAAAGCGTCAATTTACCCTTTTGAAGTGCGAATAGACAAAATAAAATAATACAAAATTGTGGTTTATAGGGTCTATCCGATATCAATAAATTTAACATTATTATATGCAGGTCAATTATTTTATACTCTTATTTACAGGTCTTTTCTTAATAGGCACATACATCAACTATAGGTACACTCAAAAGAAAGGGATGGTATTCACGTACAAACCTATTGCTTTAATTATTATAGCTGTTTTATTTTTGATTTCATGTTATGGAATTATTGTTGGAAAACCATTTAATGAAATTCTACCTTTTATAGGGTAAAATAATTTTGCGAATTTGTTATTTAAAGTTAACCGTTACCCACGGTGGCCTATCTCCTTTTATAAAATACTGCCAACCCGTACATTCGCCATTGTTGTGGTCTCATACCCCTATAGGTTGACAGTTTTGGAATAAAACCTATTCCAAATGAAAGGAAAGATGCTGGAGCAGTTTAGACGAGTTTAACGAAAACTGGTATTATTATTCATGTATCATAATCAATCGGTAAAAGAAATAGCCAAAAGTTATAAATTGCCGAATACTTCTATTTTGAATAATTGAATTATTGTCAGTTTAAATGCGGAAAGAGTGACCATTATGGTCGAAAAATCCAATTTAGACCGCTTAGAGATTAATCGATTAAGAAATCCTTCCAACATCAAAAAACCCTTAAAAAGACCTGCTGACATAAGGATTCCCAATACATTATAGTCCACAGTAAAAATAAATTCCCTCCTTCCCAGGTAAAAATCTCAAAATTCCTGACAGTTCTTATATATTGTTGTCCTCCTTTTGTAATTTCAATCGTCATCAGCAGAAAAAACAATTAATTATGAAAGAGTTCGCATTAATTTTCAGACTAAACAATACCACAGACTTCAAACCTTCGCCCGAACAAATGCAGGAGAGAATGAACTGGCTTGCCGGCATTGCCTCACAAAACAAACTGGCAGACAAAGGAAATACCCTTTTGCCAACGCTTGCAGGTGCCAAAACAGTCAGACCTAACAATGTGATATCGGACGGGCCTTATACCGAAATCAAGGAATTTATAAGTGGCTACATTGTGATCAGAACCGACACCATTGAAGAAGCTGTAGAAATCGCAAAATCTAATCCCATTTTCAAAATTGGCGGAAACATTGAAGTGAGAGAAGTTTTAAAACGTGATTAATGAAGCCCATCGTAAAATCGTCTGAGGAACTTTTACCGCACCTATTCCGGCAGGAATATGCTAAAATKACGGCAGTATTGTGCCGTCATTTTGGTTTAGCCCATATTGAACTGGCCGAAGATATTGCTAGTGAAACCTTTTTAAAAGCTTCGGAAAACTGGCCCATTAACGGAATACCGCAAAACCCAACGGCCTGGCTTTATACGGTTGCTAAAAACAAGCTCAAAGACTACTTTAAACACACAGCTATTTTTGAATCGCAGGTCAAAAAACAAATCATTGCATCTCCAATTTCAGACCAGCAAGATTTTGAATTCGATCCTAAAATTATAGCAGATAGCCAGCTAGCCATGATCTTTGCAGTATGCAACCCCGGTAATCCAATGGAAAATCAGATCTGTTTAGCCTTGCAAATACTCTGTGGTTTTAGTGTGGGAGAAATTGCAAATGCCTTTCTAACCAAAACCGAAACCATCAAGAAACGCCTGCTAAGGGCGAGAAACCAGCTTCGAAAAGACCATTTTCGAATCAAAGAGCTGAATGAAAAAGAAATCAGACAACGCCTGGAAACCGTATTGCGAACCTTATACCTGCTTTTTAATGAAGGGTATTTTTCAAAAACCAACAATCAGTTGATCAGAAAAGACCTTTGTTCAGAAGCCACCAGACTTGCCCTGGTGCTGACCGATAACCCGCTGACTAAAACCGCTCAAACTTATGCCTTACTTTCTTTAATGTGTTTTCAGAGCTCAAGACTGGAAGCAAGGACAAATCCTGAGGGAGAAGCCATTCTCTTTGAAGACCAGGACAAAAGTTTATGGGACAATGCATTGATAGAAAAGGGCAATTATTATTTAATCCATGCCTGTAGCGGGGCTGAAGTTACAAAATATCACCTGGAAGCGGGTATTGCTTATTGGCACACCACACCAACGGACCAAAAAAAATGGGAGCATATTTTACAGCTATATGATCAGCTCATCCTTATAGAAAATTCACCTGTCACTGCGTTGAACCGGCTGTTCGCGTTGGCCAAAGTCTATGGCAATGAAAAAGCGATAACTGAAGCGGAAAAAGTAAATGACAATCATAGCAATTCTTACCATGCATTGCTGGGCTATTTACATGCAGAGCGCAACATTGATACTGCTATCGAACATTATCAGCAAGCAATCAATCTGACAAAATCCGGCACAGAAAAAAAAACCTTGATAAAGGAGATTAAAAGGTTGACCAAAAAGAAAACACACAATAAGATCATCTGACCCCCTGACCTTGTCCCCATCCGGCCTGCCCGATCGTCATTAGCCCAGATTCACTTAAAACTTAAAAAATGAAAATGAAATCTTTAAACTATTGGCTATATACAGGCCTAATGTCCGCTTTTATGATCTTCGCTGCATGGTATGCCGAGACACATCAGGCAGAGTTTACCAGACGCCTGGGCTTTCCGGCTTACTTTCGGATAGAACTGACCATAGCCAAATTAATCGGTGCCTTAGTACTACTAATACCCCAGGTACCTCAAAGGATCAAAGAATGGGTATATATTGGTTTCTGCATCTGTATGGTCTCTGCTTTTATTGCAAAATGTAATAGCGGTTACGGATTTATTGGAGCCGCACAGCCTGCGTTTTCTTTGATCTTCTACCTGGCACTTATCTTGCTCCTCTATAAGCTACCCAAAAAAGAAACTATCCGGACAGCATAGGAAGCTAAGCGGGATTATTCGATAGGAGGCCACCTATATTCGTATAATGTAACCTCCTAGTACGGCCAGGTTGATCAGTCGATTTCGCTTTGAAAGGGGTAATTTTGAAAGTATTGTACATCTAAAGCACCGAACGCTTAAAAAGGGATATCATTTTCAAGTCTAATTTTACAGGATTGCATTTGCAGTTATAAAAAC
>NZ_JBFTNT010000355.1:0-3951 GCF_056397585.1 Pedobacter sp. 05L430
CCTTTAACACCACGATTATAGCAGTTTGCATCGCCCATGCTTAAAGCCCAACGCGGCATTAAAAATGGGCGTCCGGTGATTTGAGTATAACCGTTAAGTATTTGTTTTAATGAGGGGCCGAAGAAATAAAAACAATCAAAACGGTTTTCATTATGTGTAAAGCTCAGTGTTTCCTTAAATGAGTATTTACCAGCATCAAATGTATTTCTGAACGCTCCATAACCCGCGGTAGACATATAGAATGGGGCAGGATTAGCTCTTCCACCATCATCCCAGCCTCCACCTTTTTCAATCAGAATATCTTTATCTCTGTGAGAAAAATAGCCGTTTTGCATACCTCCGCCATAAAAATATTCGTCATTATGGCGTTTCATCGTTTGTTTTGTTCTTGCACCAAACGACATTGACTCAGATTCCTCCCAGATAGGTTTAGTATCCGTTACATCGTACATCGCAAAGCGTAATGGCTGTTTGTAAACACGAACAACACAATCTTTACTTCTTATTTGGTAATAACTACCCTTGTCGGTTGAATTAACAGCAGGATTTTTAACATCGTAGCTAACTACAATATCATTACCTGCAGGATTGGTAAATTCTCCATCAGCCGCCATCCAGATTCTGAAAATATCATCAGTATAGAATATTACTTTAAAAGCCGAAAACCCAGCCGTAACATTAAACTCATTTCCATTGGCTTTAAAATCAGTGAGGTTTCCAACTTTAGTCTCTTTGGCATTTATCTTTGCTTTTAATGTGTTGTTAGAAAGCTTCTCATCTGCGTCAAACTTTAAACTAAAGTTTAAATTGTGTGTTGCCTTGTCTGTTAAATCAATAGCAGGAAATTTGACAGTGATCTCCTGACCACTTGAAATCGGCTTTTTACTAGCTATAACATCTGCAGAAACTTCTTTTTTTCCGTCAATAGTGCCCACAACTTTAAAGTTTGATCTAATGCTTTCGATACCGCTATTTTTAACTGTAACAGCTAAAACATCGTTTTTAGTGAAGGTATTTTCTTCCTCGTTATGCGACGTTAAGCGCGTTATAGCAAGGTCTTTATTGTAAGCTTCTGCTAACTCAATATCATCCACCATCCAATACCAGCTATAATAACCCTTCCAATAAAATCGGAGATATACCTTTTGCTGCCTGGCAGCCACCTTGGTGATATTTACCTCCTGATTAATAGGAGTAAACATATCCGTTGCTGAAGGCACATTATTAGTTACATTATAGTCGGTCCATTTCTCGCCATCAGTACTTACACCAACATAAAGACCAGCTCCAGTTGCTGCAAATTCGCTATTATACCGGAAGGTATGCTGAAAACGAAGTATTACTGAGGATTTGCCAGAGCAGTTTATAGCTGCTGTCTGCATCCAGGTATCGGGATGCTGTTTTTTTTTAACCCATGATGGTTGATCTTCATCAACAAAATAGCCTGCCTGAAACTGTAAATGATAGCCACGGCTTTTTGAAGCAATAGGAGGTGCTTGCTGCTGATATTGATAGGAGCCAGGGTATGGCTGATTGGTAATTAGCCATGCCAGGTCTTTTTTACTGCTATCAACATTTAACCAGCCATCTGGTAATTTGCCGCTTTTAAAACTTTCTGACCAAAATATTTTTGGATCTGGTGCAGCTTTTTGTGCAAATGACTGTGAGGTAAAGACAGCCATCATGGAAAATAGAATTAACTTTCTCATTTAAAGAATAAGTGATTTTGTTTTGCTAATCTGTTAAATAATATTTTTATATCCCTGCGCAAACGTTTGTTCTAAATATTTACGTTACTAAAGGAGTTTATATGTCAACATTCTGGTAAAAAAAATCAATTACCTTTAATCATACACAACATATAACTATATTAAGCGGGTATTTAACACATGAAAATGATAACAGGAAAGATTCTTAGAAGGGTGTTAGTTCTATCACTTGTATTGTTTAACATTGGTTGCGATCAAGTTACTAAAAGTATTGTACGAAAGCATGTAGATTATAATGAGAACATAAAGATCATTAGTAACAATTTTACCTTAACTAAGGTTGAGAATTCAGGTGCTTTTTTAAGTTCAGGAGAGGCACTACCTGTACCTGTTAAGTTTGTACTGCTTTCTTTATTACCATTGTTTGTATTGGGTTTTGGCATCTATTATATTTTGAGCAAAACCGAATTGGATAGATTATTAATTGTTGGGGTTAGCTTTGTAATCGGCGGTGGTATTGGGAATTTATACGATAGACTATTATACGGATCAGTTACTGACTTTTTGCATATAGATTTTGGAATCTTTCAAACAGGTGTGTTTAATATTGCAGATGTCTCTATCATGATAGGTATGCTAATGATACTAACCCATTTGTATTTTAAAAGAGCCACCCCGGAATTAGCTTAAAAGCTATTTGACAGGTGGCGATATTTTTTTTGCCCTTTCCAAAAAGCTTTGCTCTTCTAGTTTTTGTTCAACCTCAGCAATAGCTTTCATGATATTGTTGCTAGTATTTGTTACATCAGTTAAGGCTAAAACCATTATATCCCATACAGGCTGCATTTGTTCAAGCAGTTTTTTACCTTTTTCAGTTAGTAAAATGAGTCTTTTCCGTTCATCCTGTTTATCTTTTTTGGATCGTATGATCTTTTCTTTTTCCAACTCTTTTAGTAAGCTAATGGTTGAGGGATGGGTATAACCAATTTCAGCTGCAAGTTCAACAACACTTAACACTGGCTTAAAATGCAGTGTATAAATAACAGGAAACCATTTGGGCTCAAAATCTATATGGTGCGCTTTATAAAGAAGAAACCCATCCTTACGAAACTGCTCACTTAAGCGCTGCAGTCTTGTTGATATGGCCAGGATACCTGATTCATTGATTACATTCATGTGCTGATATTTCAAATTGCTTATTAAAGCATTAATTTCTCAAATCTAAGTGATAAAACGTATTGTCGGCCTTCATTCTTGGGAAATAGGATGGAAGCTCCTCCATTTTTATCCTTACAAAACCATTTCGTTCATAAAACCTGCATGCAGCCTTAAGAATGTCTACTGTTCCAAGATATATATCCGCAATGTTGTGCTGCCTGCAATAATCAATAAGTGATTCAAGCAAGTGCTGAGCAATGCTCAATTCCTTACCCCTATAATCTTTTTTCACAAACATTTTTCTGATAACACCGGTATTATGGCCAACATTCATTAAAGCTATGGTACCTACCAGTTCTTCGTTATTTAAGGCACCCCAGAATCCGCCGCCATCTTTATGATAATTTGTTTCTATATCTAAAAGATCTGGTTGACCTTCCAGTGTAATTGACACTCCAAATTCGATCTGTTGGATTGGGAGAATAATATCAATTATTCGTGCACAGTAGTTGTTGTAAATGGGTTCTATTAATATCGAGTTACTCATACATTTTAAATTTATGTTCAAAAGTACGTAGTTAACTACATATATTAATTTGAAAATCTGTAATGTGAGATTTTCATGATAATTTGAGTTAAGATTAGGTATTCAGCATTGGCTTAAAGTCCGGGTCTTTACCTCTCAGGTCAATACCTCCTTCATAAATGGATTTTAAATTAACAAGGTAAAATGACCATCCATTATGGCATCCCAATCTAATATTCCGCATGCTATTTTCGTCAGTGGGTATGTTCTTTTGAGTAAGCTCTACTAAAACATAGTTTTTTTGAACAGATAGCTTCACATCAACAAGACATTCTCCTTCAAAAGTAAACTGGATAAAATCTGAACCATTTGCTTCTGTTATCTTACCTGTTGCCCTATCATCATATAGATACCAGAGCCATTCGTAGTTATAACCTTCCCGAATAGATTCCTCTTTACCTATCTTAGTCCCGTCTGTGTTCGTAAAGATGGCTTCTTTCAAAAACCATTTTTCTATTTCAGAGCTTCTAGTCCAAGCGTTGTAAATATCGCTTAGAC
>NZ_JBFTNT010000356.1:0-3951 GCF_056397585.1 Pedobacter sp. 05L430
GTCGAGAACAGGGCTAAAAGTCGAGAACAGGGCTAAAATGGTAAATAAAAGGATAATTCTTTTCATCATTATTTGTTGAATTTTTAGAGTTTATAAGGMAAGAGAACAGTTTTATTAGGATTTTATAAAGTTAATTACTTGGCCATAGGTATCGTTTAATATAGTGTAAAAGTTTTATGGTATTTCGGCCACTACGAAAGTACTTCCACCTATATAAATAAGGTCATCGGCATTTGCATTTTTCTTAGCTGCATTTATTGCAAGTTCGACAGTTGGAAATACGAATCCTTTTAGCCCATGGTTTTCTGCTTCACTTGCAAGTTCCTGAGCAGGCAGTGCCCTTTCTAGTTGTGGTTGGCAAAAATAATACGTGGCTTTTGCAGGAAGAAGATTTAATACACCACTTATGTCTTTATCCTTCACCATCCCAATTACAACATGAAGTTTATTATGTGGTGTATCGTTGATGTTTTGCATCACTTCTGTTATACCTGCAATATTATGCCCGGTATCACAAACTATTAAAGGGTTTTTACTTAATATTTGCCAGCGCCCCATTAAACCGGTCAAACCTTTTACCTCTTTTAATGCAGCATAAAGTGCATCATTATCAATCTTAAAATCTAATGCCCTTAAAGTCTCGACTGCCTGAATAACAGTTAAAATATTCTTTAATTGGTACGTTCCAGTAAGATCAAGCAAGAGATTTTCAATCAATACATTTCCATTCTGCGAGATGGAAACTTTTAAATACTCATCTTCTTTAACTGACTTGCTAATTTGCAATTGCTTGTCGGCAAAAAGAATCAGGCTTTGTGTCTCCTTTGCTTTTTGAATAAAAACCTGATCTGTTTCTGGATGGCTTTCCCCAATTACGACAGGAATACCTGGTTTTATAATTCCAGCTTTTTCTCCTGCAATTTCCCTTAATGTATTGCCGAGGATGTTGGTGTGATCAAGACTAATATTGGTGATAACAGACAATTCTGGAGTTATAATGTTTGTTGAGTCTAATCGTCCACCCAAACCTACTTCAATTATAGCAATATCCACATTCTGTTCAGAAAAATATGAAAATGCCATGGCTACGGTAACTTCAAAAAAAGAAGGACTAAGTTCCTCAATTATTTCTTGTTGTTGATCAACAAAATCTATGACGAAATCTTTAGAAACCATTTCGCCGTTAATTCTGATGCGTTCCCTGAAATCCTTTAAATGAGGAGAGGTATACAATCCGGTTTTATAACCCGCTTGTTGAAAAATGGCGGCTAACATATGGGAGGTTGAACCTTTCCCATTTGTGCCGCCAATATGTATCGTCTTAAAATTATTTTGCGGATTATCCAGCCTTTCGCACATAGCGATGGTATTGTGCAAATCTTTTTTAAAGGCAACAGCACCCACCCTGGTAAACATTGGTAGTTTGCGGTATAAATAATCTATGGTTTGTTCGTAATTCATTTCTGATGCTTAATAACATCACAAAAGTATCAAAGCTACCTGATTATTTAACTTTAAAGTTGAAAACAACTACACCAATTTGAATATCTGGGGCGGTTTCTGATGGCGCTAAGCGAGCACCCATTAAAGCTTCCTTGCATTTTTGCCATAATTCCCTATCATTTAGGGTAGTTCCTTTAACTCCGGGAGTAGCATCTATAACAAGACCGGCTTTGTTTATTTTTATGCGTACAGCGATTTTACCAGTTTTCTGACCATCGTCCTGTGGAGTAACCAGGTTTGTGAATTTCCTTAATGCAATGGGAGTTTCCCCAAAACCAGATCCCCCTTCGCCATAATTATTAGCTAGCGGATCTCCATTTTTACTCCCTTGATTTCCTGGTGTATCACCTGTTCCATCACCTGCACCAGCTCCCTTACTGGATTTTCCTTTGTAGAGGGCATTTTGATTCACAACTGGTTTTGACGGTTTTGTCTCTGTATTAGTAGCAGTAGGAGTTGCTTCTTTTTTAGTTGCTTTACTCTTTACAACTACGGCATCTTCAGAGTTTTGCGTAACGATCTCTTTTTCGCTTGTTTGTGGAGTAGGAGTCTCTTTAGTTACTTCTTCTGGTGTAACTTTATCTGGTTTACGGTTATTTGCATTCGGATCGGCAGATGGCTCTTCTATACTGGTGTAATCTGATCCCATACCTGTAGGAGAAGTTCCRTAGTTAACAACCATACCCCCCATACCTGCTTCTTCAGGCTCAAAGCTTCCTATAACGATAAAGAAGCTTAAAGCAAGCAATGCAGCCATGATACCGGTAGATATTGCCAGTGCCTTGGGATAATTGTTTTCTTCTTTAGGATAAGTCATTATTTCTTAGGTTCTACAGCGAGTACAACTTTGAGTTTCAATTTGTTACCTACATCGTAGATAGACATCACGTTTTCAATGGAAACCTTTCTTTCAGCGTAAACGACTATAGTTAAATCTGGTGATGCCTTTTGCATGGTTTCAACTACAGCCAGAATATTTTCAGGCTTAGTAGGTTGCTTATCTACAAAATAATTTAAATTATCATCTATGGATATAGTAACGGTTTTTTGGGAATTAGATTGTTGTCCTGCTTCTGAACGAGGTAATAATAACTTCACTACCTGTGGATTAACTACAGCTGATGCCAATAGAAAAAACAAAAGCAGGAAGAACATGATGTCGTTCAAAGCAGAGGTATGTACTTCTACAGTTCCTTTATTTCTTTTGCGTAAATTCATTATTTTCCTGGCTCCTCTAATAGATCAATAAATTCGATAGCATCAGTTTCCATTCTTAAAATTATACGCTCAACCATCATATTTAAAATATGATATAGCACATAAGCAATAATACCTATGATCAGTCCTGTTGCTGAGGTAATCATTTTTGTATAAAGACCACCAGAAATTGTACCAATTTCAATAGCACCCTTAATGGAAACGTCATGGAAAATAGTAATTACCCCAATAATTGTTCCTACGAAACCAAGCATGGGAGCAATACCTGCAATAATTCCTAATATGCCTATGTTTTTCTCTAATTTCGATACTTCTAATTTTCCGTTGTTTTCAATGGCAGCTTCAATATCTTTAATAGGGCGACCAATACGTTTTAATCCTTTCTCAAGCATTCTTGCCAATGGAGAGTTATTATTGCGACATAAAGTTATTGCATTTTCTAATCTTCCATCATGAATGTATTGCTTAATCTGAAGCATTAGATTTGATTCAGTTTTAGAAGCTTTTCTTATTGTCAGGTATCTTTCAACAAAGATCACTAATCCCAAAAATGCCAAAAAAGCTAAAGGGAGCATTACCCATCCGCCTTTAAATAAAAGGTCTATGAAATGAAGCTCTGGTGGGGCAGTTGTAATTGCTTGGTTTAAGTTATTAGCGGTATCAATAAGCTTGTTAGCGGTATCAGTTGCACCTTGTAATAAAACGATCATATTTATTGTGGTTTGTGTGTGTGTTTATTTTGATGTATATAAATTCCTGGATCTTTTAATTTTGTAACTAGCAGTTTGCGTCCTTCCCTTGCACTTTCCTCATCTTTAAATGTTGCAATGCTAATTTTCAATCTCCTTTTACCAGGAAGGGTTGGGATAACTTTTGCAGTTATACCTATTGCTTTCATTTGGGCGATAAATTTATCTGCTTCCTTTTGATTAATTACTGAAGCACCAATAACCTCCCATGTAACAGGACCTTCAGGGCCACTAACTGTAGCTCCGGAAACAGCTGGCGTTGGAGCAGGACTAACAGCCAAACTATCCTTTTTTATTGAATCTGCAGTTTGTATTGCTCTCTCGTTAGCTATTCTGATACTATCTGCCTGGGCAATTGAATCAGTTTTGATTTTATCATTATTTTTGATCAGTTCAGAATTATCGTGAAGACCATTGTCGGATTTATTTAAAGCACCATTAAAAAGTTCGGGCTTAATAAAATACGCGGCCAATCCTATTG
>NZ_JBFTNT010000357.1:0-6230 GCF_056397585.1 Pedobacter sp. 05L430
ATGTGACCACAAAGTATCTCCACGGGAAATTACGGGTACCCGAAGTTTTTGCAATATAATCAGCCTCTTTAAGTATTTTTAGACTGCGATCGCCATCATCACCAAATTCAAGCGGAACCTTAGGAAAAGCTGCCGACATGCCATTATTCCCGGTTCCCTTGAGAAACATACAAGGATAGTCTGTCAAGTCTGATTCACTGATCAATATCTTATATTTCTTCTTTGTATCTATAAGTACTGGAAGGGTCGACATTTTATTTTCAGGCTTCCAGTCCTTTGACTGCACCTGCGAGTACAGCTCTTCATAAGCAGTTTTAAATCCGCCCGGCTGCTGCAAATGAAGAACGTATTCGCCCGGAAAGTTCACCGAAAATTCCTCATTCATCACCTCAATACTTCCTTTCTTTTTGGTAATAAAGCGGTAAGCAATCCCATCATCAAAAGCACGAAACTCTACGGCATAATTACCTTTAAAATTAAATATCAACGAGTTATAGTTGCTTTTTACAGTAGAAAATTTCAAAGAAACATAGGGTTTAATGATTTCAGTACCCTGTCCTTTTTTGCTGCCGGTTAGTTTTGGATTTTGCCCTAAAATTTCATTTCTAAGGCTCATCTGCAGATGGTTATTTTCTAATAACAGATCCTCTCCGGAGGAAATGGAATAATATATTTTGTCGGATATATTAATGGAAACTTTCAATCCTCCATTAGGAGACTTAAGCTCAACACCTTTAGTTTGAGCGTTTAAAATCGCCGACAATCCAAACACGGCTACAATGGTTAGTACGAGTTTATTAATAAAATTCATGAAAATAGTGGTTTAATCTATATGGTTGAGTTTTTGCGATTACGTTATATTTTGGTTCAGTTTTGTAAAATTAAAGGTAATGATTTATATGCTAAAACCATTTACTTGCAATATCTTTTCAATTCCATAACCAATTTTCTTAAAGCAAGGAATACATAATTTTTTTATGTAAATTCATATAACCAAAATTCAAGATTATGAACGTGCTCACAAAAATTCAAAATTGGGGTAATCGTCATCACCCAAAATGGCTCGACTATTTTAGAATAATTCTAGGTTTAGTACTCATTTGGAAAGGTATTGCATTTGCATCAAATCTTCATGCCTTTACCAATATGATGAAAGATGCTATGTTGGGTGTAGCAGTGTCTATTAGCTTACTGGCGCACATAATTATAGTGCTTCACATCATTGGTGGACTCCTCATTGCTGTCGGCTCACACACACGATTATTTTGCTTGCTCAATTTACCAATACTTGTTGTGGCAGTGTTCTTTGTTAATTTGAGAGCAAACATATTCAGCCCATATGCAGAATTCTGGGTTTCTGTGATTGTACTGATCGGCCTGATCTGTTTCTTGATTGAAGGTAATGGAGTGCTATCTGTTGAACGGGATAAAAAGGCAGTAGTTTAATTTAATTGAAGCTAAAATTCGTACTCGCAATCAAAGCAATGATGAGTTTTCTTTGCATAAAAAGGATAGATCATTAGCGCGAAGGAAACGATCATAGTTAATAGGTTAAATCTCTTTTTTGTAGCTTGTACATACCCTACGTGATTAGAACCACAGTTAGGACAATTCTCAACGCCCGCCTCGGTCTCTTCCTGAGGCAACTGAATATTTTCATCCTGAAGAATGTCCTTTACCAAAGGGATGTCCTTTTCAAAAATGTGCAGTTTAACCCCACCAAGCGCCTGAGTATATAAAGGGTTTATGGTAATTGTATTTTCATCTGATAAAAAACATTGAACACCGCTATCCATTAATCTTGCTTTCACAATATTGGCCTCAATTGGGTTATAAAAAGTTTCAAATACTACAATCTTATCCATTTAATATGCTTTGGATATAAATGTACAAAAAGCTTTTCATTTGGGATTTTATAATGCCACCTAACATATCTAGTTGCGCCCTGTCAAGTCACAATGAAATGAACTTCTGATGAATTATAAGAAACTCCAGACACGACTTTACTATTGCTGATTTATAAATCGGATGCCAAAAACTGCTGAAACCAGAACCCGGAATCYTTTATGATTCTGTGCTGAGTTTTAAAGTCTGTATGTACTAAACCAAAACGGGCATTAAAACCCTCGGCCCATTCAAAATTATCCATTAATGTCCAGGCCATGTAACCTGTAATATTTAACCCTTCACTTTTGGCTTTTAGGAGGGCCGCCAGATAAAGCTGAAAATAAGCTATGCGTTCCGGATCATGAACATGATTACCCGATACCTTATCATGATAGGCTGCTCCATTTTCAGTAATCATTAGTTTCTTAATACCCGGATAAGAAGCGAATTGCTTAATGATATTGTAAAAGCTATCGGCATTTATTTCCCATCCCATTGCAGTATGTGGTTTTTTTCTGCTTTTAGATCAAATCCCAATCTGCTCCTGGATAACCCATTCCCAATGTAGGTTCAATAAATAACCTGTTCATCAAACAATCAATTCTTTTAGCGGCAGTTATATCGGCATCGCTTTGCGTATACGGAATAACTTCAGAGCAAGAGAAGCTTGTTCCAATGTTGGCGTTGGGCACTTCGGCTCTTAATATCCGGCCACCATCGGCTTGTGCTATTGCGGTATGATGAACGGCAGAAAAGAAATTGGTTAAGCCCGTTTTTCCGGGCGCATGTACTCCTAACATGTATCCCAGTGAAGTAAAACCGAAAGGTTCATTCAAAACTATCCAGTTCTTAACCTTATGACCATACTCTTTGGCGCATATAGATACGAAGTTATTAAAGGAATCATTGATGCTATAAGCAGTCCACCCGCCCTCATCTTCCAGCGCATCTGGCAAATCCCAGTGGTAAAGTGTTACATAAGGAATTAGCCCATTTAGCAGGCACTCATCTATCACTTTATGGTAGAAAAGAATTCCTTCTTTATTTATAGCTCCCTTCCCATAAGGAAGAATTCTGGACCAGGCTATTGAAAATCGAAAAACGGAGAAGCCAAGTGTTTTAACAAGGGCTATATCTTCTTTGTACTTATGGTAAAAGTCGCAGGCATGCTTGGGGTCGTGCCCTTTTTTTATTTTACCTGATCTTTTAGAAAAAGTATCCCAAATAGATGGCCCTTTGCCATAGCTCTCAGAAGCACCTTCAATTTGGGCTGCAGCTACCGCCACACCCCATAAAAAATCCTCACCAAAATCAGATGCTTTAATCATACCTGCAGTTATTAAAGGCAATATGGCATTATGGTATTAACTTAATGTTAAGCCTATTTGTTTGAGTAACAGGGCCGCATTAAAAGTTTTGCAAGGGCCATGTTTCAACTTGTAATCAAACTCCATCTCATCCTCTGCTATTTGAATATCAAAATGATAGTTCCTTACATTATCGCCATGATCTGCTTCCATTTCTGAGAGTTGTAAGTCGTGAGTAGCAAACAGTGCAGGTGTGCTTTGTGCAATTAATTTTTCTATAAATACTTTAGATCCAAGATATTTATCCTTACTGTTTGTTCCCCTAAGCATTTCATCGATCAGCACAAATGAATTTGCCGAAACATTGATGGCATCGAGTATCATTTTTAGCCTGTTGAGTTCTGCTTTAAAGGTTGAGGTATGATCGTTCAAAGAATCTTTGATACGCATATAGGAAAGTACTTTAAATATAGAAAGCGACATTTCTTTAGCGCAAACGGGCGCGCCTGCAAATGCGAGCACCATGTTAATACCAACTGTACGCAGAAATGTGCTTTTCCCTGCCATATTTGAGCCTGTAACAATATCAACTGTAGGATGGGCGCCCAGACTAAAATCGTTTACTACACGCTCTCTTTCGTGAATTAAGGGATGTCCTAATTCAATGCCCTTTAAGTTAAAATTATCAGCAATTGTAGGGAAGCTCCAGTCTGGTTGATTGTGGGTAAGTGTGGCAAACGAAATCAACTCTTCGAACTGACTAATCCTATACAGGCCGCCTACCAAGTTAGTTGATGATTTTATATACCATTTATTTAAATCGAATGAGCATTTTAGATCCAAGAGCAGAAACAGGTTTAAAAAAAAGCCTACAAATGGGTTAAGCCTGTTATCAAATGCTTTAATGATGGATGATAGTTGTTTGATCTGTTTACTTACAGGATCGTTTGTTATGCCGTCGCTATCATTTCCCTTAAAAAAATCTTTAATATAGGTGCTTTTCCAGGTAATTTCTTCTGTCCACTTTATTGTGCCAGAGAAGGAGTCTAATAAATTTGATCCCCCTGTAAATCCATAATAAACCAGGTTGATGTATTTCAGGTTGAAGAAAATGAGTGACATATTAAATAAGGCTACAAGGCCAAATATTTTCCATACATGACCACCGAATATTGCGCCAAGTATAAGCACCCCAAAAGTAATAAAAGGCCCTATTTTTACATATAATTGAAGCGTTTTATTGTGAGTAAACTTTAGCTGATTGGGCAGCTGATGTTCCAGTTTATCCTTAATAACGTCAAGCTGACCGGGTTTGTGATTTTGTAATTCGGCCCGGAAGTGAAAAGTTTTATCTATATGTTCAGTCATTTCGGCGATAGCTTCTTGTCGCTGCAAAATGATGTCCTTTCCATTTGGTCGACCCAGATTTTCTGCAAGGATATTTAAGCCATTATTTGTATTGCAACGATTGATATAAGAGAACAAAGTTCCTTGCCCGTAAATGTCCAAATCTGATGAATAGGGATGGTATTCGTTGCTATAGCACTCTCCATCACTATATCCATTGGTATTTGAAGTAATATGATTCACTTCATTTTGGTAAACCCACAAAAGTTGTTCGGCGTAGGTTAGCTCTTGTTGTACTGCAATTTGCTTTTTTACCAAAATCATAAAAAAGATTACCGGTATAATAGTTAGCGCTATTAACACCCACGAAAAACCAATATTTATGATGAGCGCTATTATTATTATTTCGGCAATAAACAGACCCAAACGGGAGAATGATATTTTATTAAGCTTGCTCTTGAGGCCATCGATCTGAGTTTGCTGACTTGCTACATTATTTCTGTAATCGTTTAAAATGCTATCTTTTGTTCTTATCATTGTATTTTTCTCCATTGAACTGTTTTGCTTCGGCCCAGTTTGATAAATATAGGGAATTGATTATTACGCCGCTAATTAGATGAAGATTACACTACTTGTTACAGGAAAAACAGAAGAAAAATATCTTATTGAAGGTATTGAGAAGTATTTAAACCGGCTAAAACATTATATAGGGTTTAATATGATCGTTATTCCTGATGTAAAAAACACTAAGAATCTAAGTGAGGCGCAACAAAAGGCAAAGGAAGCTGAAATGATGTTAAAACACATCAGTAATCCGGATACTGTAATTTTGCTTGACGAGAAAGGAAAAAAATATACTTCTGTACTATTTTCAAATTATTTGAACAAACAGATGATTGGAAGTGTTCAGCATTTGGTATTTGTAATAGGTGGACCTTATGGGTTTGATGAGTCTGTTTATAAAAGATCCAACGGGAGTATGTCGCTTTCTGATATGACTTTCTCTCATCAAATGGTACGCTTATTTTTTGTAGAGCAGCTATACAGGGCTTTTAGTATATTAAAAGGAGAACCATATCACCATGAATAATCTGTATTAATTTTATGGAAATTTAATCCCGCTCTCATCATTATTAAAAGGAGATTTATTATGCGCTTACCATCAGAATATAAAAGAAATTATAAGTTTAAAAGCGACAGAAGAAAGGATCGTTTAAGTTATATTATTGCCATAGTTATATCGGCAATAGCGTTTTTACTGATCTGGTATCTGGCTTAAAATAACAAAGAGCCCGATCAACATTAACGTTAATCGGGCTCTTTATATCATATTGTAATTCACTAACTACACACCTTTTTTACTGGTCATGCTTGCTTTTTTAGCTGGCTGTGATGTTTTAGCCGGTGCTTTTGCATTTGCTGGTTTTGGCGTAGCTTTTGGCTTCTTATCGATTTTTTCTTCAGCCTTTAAAGCTTCCTGCTCTGCACTTACTGATGGGGCATCCTCTGAGAACAAAGGCAGCTCTTTTAATAAATGGTACCAGGTAACAATCTTTTTCATATCAGAGGTGTATACTTTTTCCTCATCATGATCTGGCGCAACTTCTTTAAAGAATGCTTTTAAAGCGTTTGCGTCTGTTTTTGCATCAGGAACGTTTCCTTTAGCCGCAGCAATGTTAGCCAAAACAT
>NZ_JBFTNT010000358.1:0-3925 GCF_056397585.1 Pedobacter sp. 05L430
GTTACACAGATTATGCCATTGCAACATTCCTTAAAAGTTACACAGATTATGCCATTGCAACATTCCTTAAAAATATTGAAAAGAAAGCATGGTATAAGAATACGATTGTGATAATAGTGGCGGATCACTGTGCCGCCAGTGCCGGAAAGAATGAAATTGATATCGACAAATACCACATTCCGTGCATCGTTTTAAATTTACCTGTAAAGGGCAAAATGGTAATAGATAAGCTTTGTTCACAAATTGATCTTTATCCAACATTGTTTAGCCTTTTGGGATGGAATTATGAAAGCAACCTGTATGGTCAGAATGTATTAAATCCGACCTATCAGCCCCGAGCAGTTTTAGGTACTTATCAGAAACTAGCTTATTTAAAGAAGGATAGTTTGGTCATATTAGGTCCTCATAAGGTTACAGAAACCTTTTTGTATCGCAAATCAAGTAATGAGCAAATCCCTGATAAGCTGTCTAAAACCGTAATAGATCAGGCAATAGCAAATTACCAAACTGCTTACGACTTGTTTAAAAACGGCGGATTGCATCAGTAACAGGGGCTTTAAAAAAAAATAGTAATCTAACATTTTTATGGCAAAACCTTTTGGTTAAGCTTTTAATTTTGTAGAAAATCATTGTAGTATGTTTAAAAAGAGCATTTCTCATTTAGGGACGTTTTTTTTAGCTGTATTATCCCTGCTGCCATTATCGTTTCTATACATTTGGGCAGATGCAGCTTACTTCCTGCTCTATTATGTTTTTGGCTATCGCAGGCAGGTAGTAAGAGAAAATCTCTGTAATTCGTTTCCCGAAAAGGAACTGAAAGAAATTATCGTAATTGAAAAGAAGTACTACAGATATTTATCCAGCCTGATATTTGAAGTGATTAAGATGATTAACATCTCTGAAGCGCAAATAAGAAAACGGTTTGTTTTTAAAAACAAAGAGCTGGTAAATGAATATCTAAATAAAGGAGAAAGTGTATTAGTTTGTTCAGCACATTATGGTAATTGGGAATGGGGAACTTTAGGGATAGGCTTAAACTTTTCTGCTGATCATTACCCAATTTATAAGCCCTTAAATAATTCAATATTTGATAAATGGTTTCGCGAAACCCGCAGTAAGTTTGGGAACAAACTCATCCCAATGCGACAAACCCTAAGGGCTATTCAAGCCAGCAAAAATACACCAAGTATTTTTAGTTTTGGTAATGATCAATCACCATCAATAAGGGAACTGCATTACTGCAGAACATTCTTAAACCAACCGGCATACATTCAACTTGGGATAGAGAAAATTGCAAAAAAAACCAATCGCCCTATTTTTTATTTAAGAGTTAAGGTTCTAAAGCGCGGGCATTATGAGGTTGATTGTGTGCCCCTCTGTTTGAATCCAATGGATACTGAAGAATTTGAGATCACCAGATTGCATACGCAGTTTCTTGAAGAGATTATTAAAGATGAACCTGCTTACTGGTTATGGAGCCATCGCAGATGGAAACATAAACCGGTACAAATGCCGGAGCCTTATCTTAAAACAGACATTCTTTATTCCGATGTTTAACATTTGGARCCCCATTTTTTAGCATTAAGGAATATTCAGTACAATACTTTTACTAATTCATAGTAAATAGTACGCTATTGTAAATTACAATTTTATGAACCTGAAGTACTTCTTTATCATTCTCCCGATGTTGCTTGTAGGCCAGGCAATAGCCCAGCAACGTAACCTCATTGATCCTTTGGCAACAAAAGAGACGAAGGCTCTTTTCGATAACCTATACAAATTATCCGAAAAGCATACTTTATTCGGGCATCAGCATGCTACTGAATATGGCCATGGCTGGTCTGGTGATGCTGATCGTTCAGATGTTAAATCAGTTGTTGGATCTCATCCAGCTGTTATTGGAATCGATCTGTCTGGATTAACCGGACAATCGGAGGCTCAGATTGGGAAAACAAAAGAACACCTAAGAAAGAATGTTATAGATACCTATAACAGAGGCGGGGTTACCACTATAGCCTGGCATTTCTCTAACCCGGTTTCAGAAGGAGACTTTTACTGGAAAGACTCGGTTTCTTTACCTGCTGTCGGGTACATTATTCCAGGAGGCAAAGCGCACGATAAGTATATCAAAATCCTTAACGATATTGCTGATTGGGCAAAAAGTCTTAAAGCTCCGGATGGCAACCTAGTACCCGTAATTTTCAGACCTTATCATGAGTTTGATGGCGACTGGTTCTGGTGGGGAAAATCACATTGTACAGTTGATGAATTTAAATCCCTATGGAAATTTACTGTTTCTTATTTACGTGATACGGCCGGTGTGCACAACTTTATTTATGCATTTTCTCCCGATAATCTATTCAATTCTGAACAGCAATATTTGGAACGTTTTCCTGGTAAAGAATGGGTAGATATGCTTGGAACGGATAATTATGGTGATATGGGACGCGATGGCAAATACAATCTGGATGCTGCCATAAAGAAACTCCGCATCGTTTCGGCATACGCTCAAAAGAACGGTAAGCTCGCTGCCTTTACCGAAACCGGATTGGAATCGCTTACCAATCCAAACTGGTGGAACGATGTGCTGCTTAAAGTAATGAAAAATGATAAAATAAGAATGAGCTATGTGTTGGTATGGCGTAACGATACCAAAAGCGCTACACATTTTTATGCGCCTTACCCTGGTCATCCAAACATTCCTGATTTTCAGAAATTCTATAATGACCCCTATACCCTTTTTGAAAAGGACCTTAAAGACATTTATAAATAAGTATTTGTATATTGACAATCAGCTTTAAAATAGCGATAACGGCCGAATAGAACGAATGGGACACAAATTGAAAATACTGCTTTTGGTAGGGGTATGCCTGCTGTTTACCRGCATACATTCCTCTGCACAGTATAACCAGTATCAGTTTTCCCATCTGGATATTAATAATGGTTTGCCGCATAACGATGTAAATTGCTTTTACAAGGATGATAAAGGATTTATCTGGTTGGGAACACTTGCTGGCCTTGCCCGGTTTGATGGATATAGCTTTAAAGTATACCGGCACAGGATAAAAAACAAATCTACCATAAGCGATAGTGATGTTCGTTCTATAACGCAAGGCCCCGATCATAAGTTGTGGATAGAAACAAGGGCCGGAATGGATGTTTATGATCCTGTAACCGAATTATTTGATCACAATATACAACCGGAGCTTTCAAAATATGGGGTTCCGGGAACCACCATCAGAGCGCTAAAAAAGGGTGTTTCAGGCGCATTCTGGTTTATTTCTCCCGCATCCGGATTATATAAATACGATCCGGTAACAAAGAAAACTAACTATATAGCACATAAAATCAGAAGAGAGAGCAGTCTTTCGGCAAGCCCAATTATTGATATTGCAGAGGATAAAAGCGGAAATGCATGGCTTATTCATTCCGACGGAAAATTGGAGATGCTGAAAAAGAACACGGATATTGTTGTGCAAAGAATAGATCTGTCGAGCAAGTTCTCAAACAAAGAAAGCGATACCTATAAGATCTTTATAGATAAACAAGGATTGATATGGATCTACGATATATCCACTTCCACAGGTATTTATTACTTTGATCCTGTAAAAAATGTACTGAATAAGATCAGTAAAAGCTCACCTGTACTTAAACTGAACTCTGATATTGTAACGGGTATTGTTCAAGACAATAGCGACAACATATGGATTGGCACCGATCATGGAGGTATTAACCTTATCGATAAGAAAAACTTCAGCATCAGGTATATCCTTAACAATGAAAATGACAGCAAAAGTTTAAGCCAGAACAGTATTTCCAGTATCTATTACGATAATATGGGTATGATTTGGATAGGTACTTTCAGAAAAGGGATCAATTTTTACCACCCAAATATCATTAAGTTTAACCTCATTAAGCACTCTTC
>NZ_JBFTNT010000359.1:0-3861 GCF_056397585.1 Pedobacter sp. 05L430
GGTTTGCCGGTTTGCCATCATCTGGATTTCCTCCAATTACAGGATCAAAATGGGTTACGGGAAATCAGGACCGCTTAATTAAGCTGGTACTAAAAGGCTTACAGGGACCAATTGAAATTAAAGGTAAAAAATATAGTGGACAAGTACCAATGACTCCTTTTGGAGGTATGCTAAAAGATGAAGAGGTAGCTGCGGTACTTACTTATGTGAGAAACTCATTCGGTAATCAGGCATCAGCTATTTCTCCTGCAAAAGTTAAGCAGGTGCGCAATGCAACGAAAGCTAAAACAGGTTTTTATTCTCCGGCTGAGCTGTTAAAACAACATCCATTGGAGAAATAGCCCCAGTAAATTAAACACTCGTTAATGCTCTCGTCATCTCGACGATAGGAGAGATCTCTCCTATCGTCGAGATGACGGTGTGCGATTTAAGTTTCAGAATGACGTAAACAGTAACAGAATGAAGATTACTTTCAAACGCGATCATTAAGCGCGCTAAAATTGAATATGCTTTTGGCATCTGCTTTTTCGCCTGTAAGTACTGCTACCACATTTTTCACGGTAAGCACACACATTTGCCTATATGTTGAAGCCGTAAGGCTTCCAGAATGTGGCGTAACAAGTGCACGGGAATGATGCAATATCGGGAAACCCGGAACAGGAGGTTCTTCAGGTAACACGTCAGCTGCAAACCCTGAAATCCTTTGCTTATTAAGTGCATTTAAAAGAGCTTCATGATCAATTAACGCGCCCCTGGCAGTGTTAATCAATAAAGAATCAGGTTTCATTAAAGCCAATTGTTCTGCTCCTATTATTGTACCTGTTTCCTTAGTAAATGGTAAATGAAGACTAAGTACATCCGATTGTGCTAACACCTCATCCATTGACAAATAGGTATATGGAAGATCCTGCTTTGATCTGCTCCAATACAGAACTTTCATTCCAAATGCCTCGCCAAGTTTAGCTACACGTTTGCCTATATTCCCCATTCCCAAAACACCAAGTGTTTTTCCATTTAACTCATCACCAGCGTATTGATTGCGCCAATTCCAGTTATCTTGTTTAACCTGAGCAACAGATTCGTACATGTTGCGCATCAGCATCAACATTAACGATAAAGTATGCTCGGCAATAGTTGCTGCATTTGAACCAGGTGCATTTATCACCATGATATTTCTGGCAGTAGCCTCCTGCACATCAACATTATCTAAACCAACCCCACACCTTGCAGCAACCTGCAAGGCTGGAATGGCTTCCATTAATGATTTATTTATTTGACCCTTACCACGGGTAATTACGGCATGAATCTCTTGATTTTTTAAAACAGCTGTTAAAGAAGCATCATCATATCCGGTAAATACGTTTACATGATCCTGAAGGATTTTTAATGCATCATCATCAATAGTTTCAAGCAATAAAACGCTCTTTTTCATTAGCTATTTATGATATAAGGTGGCATCATCAGATCTGAATCCTCTAAAATCATTTCTGTTTGAAACATACAAACCCTCTTCATAAAACTCATCCTTAAATATCAATGGATCTACTTCACCTCCCGGTGTCGAGGAAATTTCTACCAGGTTGCCTGCAGGATCGCGTACAAACATTTGCATGGCGCCATCAGGCAGTTGCCTAACCTTACCCCAAGGCTTAACGTCAATAACATTAAGTTCTTTCATGCGGAAGAAAATGCTGTTAAAGTCATCAACCTGTACGCAGATATGTCCACGGAAGGAAGTGGTATCTTCCCATTCGGAAAGATGTAATTGCTGTTCATCATTAAATTTAAAAAACATTACAGGGTAGTCGAACCTAAATGCTGCAAGTGGTTCTAAACCTAGTTCATTTTGATAGAATTCTCCTGCTTTCTCCAGGTTGTCTACAATTAGTGTAACGTGATTAATTTTTAGTGCACGTGCCATATGTAAAAATTTATAAATACAATTTAATTACCTCTTTAAACTTTCTGTTTGAATTCCTTTACGAAATCCCAGTTAGGTGTTAATCCTAAGCCAGGAGCTGTTGGAGCGCCAATTACGCCATCTTTAACTTCAATCTGTTCTTTTACCAACTCATACATCATTGGGTTTCCTCCTAAAGAAAACTCAATTATTGTTGCCGCCTGAGATGCGAATGCTACATTTAAGCCTGCCATAAAAGAAAAAGCCGATCCCCAGCAATGCGGAGCCAGTTCTAGCTGATTAACGCTTGCCAGATGCCCAACACGCATAGTTTCTGAAATACCGCCTATGATAGCAGCATCAGGCTGAATCACATCGAGCGCTCTTACTTCAAGCAGATCACGAATATCAAAGCTGGTGTATTCACTTTCTCCTGCTGCTATCGGAATAGCTGTCGAAGCTCTTACCTCTGCAGTTCCATGTCTGTTATCAGGACTAATAGGTTCTTCGAACCAGTACAGATTACAATCTTCTACTCCTCTGCAAAACTGTTTAGCCTCTGGCACACTAAAGGTTCCATGTGCATCAGCCATAAGTTTAATGTTTGGTCCTAAGGCTTTTCTGGCAGCTTTTACCCTATCGATACTATTCTGAACAGTTTGGTCCATAATACCAACACGCATTTTTACTGCATTAAATCCTTTAGCTACATAACCGTTTAATTGTGCGCCAATGTTTTCGGCATCTGCCCAGCCACCGCTTGCGTAAGCAGGCATCTGATCGCGACAAGCACCACCTAGTAAATCCATTACCGGAACACCGAGTGCCTTACCTTTCAAATCCCACAAAGCAGTATCTATACCACTCATTGCCGACACGGTAAGTCCTCTTCGTCCAAGAATTGGAAATCTGCGGCCTCTTGTAAGTGCATAATGATCACGTGTACCATTATACATTTCTTCCCAGATACGGTTTATATTTTTTGCGTCTTTCCCTATCAAAATAGGTTTAAGCTCATTTTCTATGCAACTTACAATTGAGGCGCATACGCCCGAGGATCCTACTGCTGCTTTAGCTTCTCCAAAACCCTGAAGGCCATCTTCTGTTGTTATCACAACAAGGGTCATATCAAAATTGGTTAGCAAGCCATAATCAGAAAAGTGTTGCTTTTCTTTCGGAATGGGACAGCGTAACCAAAACGCTTCTACATTTGTTATTTTCATTTAGGTTTATTTTGTGTGATTAATAAGGTTAGATAAGGTATCAAAAGATTTGCGTGTAAGCATGGTATAAAATTCTTCAGAAACTGAAGTACTGCCATGGTCTTCCAAAAATTTCTTTTGCTCTGGAGATAGATCTATTGGATTTTCATCAATAGAATTCGGATAAGGGTTGGCTGGAGTACGATCTAACGGAGCGCAAAATTCTACCGAAAGTACTTCATTATATCCTACCTCATGAAGTGTGTCAATTATTTTGCTCCAGTTCAAATTACCCATTCCGGGTGCCATTCTGTTGTTATCAGCAACGTGAAAGCCGATCAGTTTGCCTTTTGCTCTTCTGATGGTTTCGAACATATCAATCTCTTCAATATTCATATGAAAGGTATCCAGACAAACCCCACAGTTAGGCCCAACAGCTTGAGCCAATGCCAAGGCTTGATCTCCCCTGTTAATGAAATATGTTTCGAATCTGTTAATGGGTTCTATTCCAATTAATATACCCGATTGTTCTGTATACTCATAGACTTCTTTTAGAGAATCAACGGCCCATTGCCACTCTTCCTCTGGCCTGCCATCGGGAACTATTTTTCCGACAGTGCCAGGTACTACAGAAACCATATGTCCATCAAGCTCTTTTACCATTCGGACAACATCTTTTACATATTGCACCGACTTTGCCCTTTGGGCTTCATCTTTAGCAAGCAGATTACGATCCTCAAGCATTAAGGTAACAGACCC
>NZ_JBFTNT010000360.1:0-3848 GCF_056397585.1 Pedobacter sp. 05L430
CTCACTCAAAAGCAATACTAAAAACGACAAGCCAATCGGTAAAAATATGCCGGCAGGAAAAGCATTTACCATTAAGCAAAAAGAATGTGATCTGGAAGCTCAAAAGAAGACCTTGATGAACCTGATAGCTGATTTTGAAAACTTTTCAAATGATAAGTTCATTCACGATTTCTTTGGTAAAATGACAAGAGAACAAATTGGCATATTTGTTTATAAGCATTCAGATCATCATTTAAGGCAGTTTAACGTTTAAGTTTCTTAATGGAATAAATGCTGCGGATCACTTCATAAGTATAAAGTGGCACTGCCCACCCCATCCAAAAAAGAGGAACAGTAACTTCTTCAAAACTGCCCAACTGCTGTATAAATGGAATCTTGTAGATAAAACCTGAAATCAGAAAAGCTACGGTAACCAGATAACTTCTGATCATCCATTCTTTGTGAAGCTTGAATTGTTTCCTCATAGCGGTATAGAAAGCAATAAAAGTTGTACTGATCCAAACACTAGCCCAGATCTGCAGTGTAAAAGCATAAGCCCAATTTACCGCATAGGCCGTTGTGGAAGCAAGCATAAGGGCACTTATACTGCTTACCAGGATCGATAACAGATACAAATAACCAATTACGCGATGTATTTTCCAGCTATAGGTACGTAGTTTAGGCCAGAATTGAATAATACCTGAGATCAATGCTCCACCACCAGCCGTAATATGTGCGATGAGGAACCACCGTTGGGGGAAGTATCTGCCTAATGCTTCTGGCGTCATTTGCAGATAGTGATCTGCTCCATGCATGAATAACCAGGTCATAAAAAAAACGGTTATCCATATTAGTAAAGGTAGGATGTCTATCCAGTTAAGCTTAAATTGACTTTTTACATTCAGTTCTTTTTGCATTTCAGATTCCTTTTTGATTTTAATTAATCACGATAAGCGATAACACAAATTTCCCTGAAAGATTGTAAGGCAACAATAACCGATAAAAGATTCGGTATGGGGTTACTGTGAGGTTCGGGATGGATTGAGTAATTTTAACCAGCAATAATAAAAGTATGTATACAAGAAAAATACAAGAAGATCCAGATTGTGGTATCTATTTAGCGATGAGAGTATTGGGCGGAAAATGGAAATGTTGCATCTTGGATGCAATTAGCAGAGGTATTTCGAGGCCCAGCGAAATTGCCAGATATATCACTGAAGCATCCACACGTGTTATCGAAATGCAATTGGCGGAACTGCTTTTTTATCGTATGATTGAAAAATGTGCGGAAGATGTTTATCCTAAAAGAACTGAATACAAACTCACTATCCTGGGAGAAACCTTATTGCCTATTCTTTCCAAAATAGATCAATGGGGAATAGAACATGCAGAGTTGATCAAAGATCGAATCAGCGAGCTGCAAGAGGATGAACTGGAGGGGCAGTACCCGATCTAAAAAAACAGTATATTTCTCTATGATGCAAGAAAAAAGTAATACTTTTGCAGCCATAAAAATCAATAATTGAGAAGATCAGTTTGCCTTTTGTTACTATTCATGATCGTCATGCAGTCCTTTAATAAGTTGGGGATAATCCTCGCTTTTAAGATTAATCAGGGCTACATTGCTTCTGCCTTTTGTGAAAATAAGGATAAACCAGAAATGCATTGTAATGGACGATGTGTACTAGCAAAAAAACTCAAACAAGCCGAACAGAATGAAGAAAAGCAAAGAGCAGAAAATCTGGAAAAAGCTAATGTGCTCTTCTTTTGCAAATTGAACAGACTTGAGGTAAATGAATCATCAGCCTCCCCAAAAACGAGCGACTTTAATATTTTCTATTTAAAGTTTAAACCTTCTTCTTTTACCAACGACATCTTCAAACCACCTCAGTACGTAGCTGCCTAATCTATCTTATTTTTTTAATCACAATTATTGAGTAACCTGAGTTACTCACATGCCATTTTTATGGTCGAAATCGTGATGTGCCTCAGGCTGGTTTCTTATTAACATCTTTTTATACTTTCAAATGAAAATCAATATTTTCAGCATACTATTACTATTGTTTATCATTAGTAAATCCTTTGCGCAATCTGGCTCAGGGAATTTAAAAGGCCGCATCGTTACCGCTAGAGATGAAGCTGTTAGCGGTGCAACAGTTCAATTCCAGAATACACTAATTAGCACCCAAACAGATTCAGATGGAAACTTCAATTTTATCGCTATTCCTGCCGGTACATATGTATTGGTCGTTTCAAATATAGGGTATACCGCTCTTAAGCAAAATCTGATCATMACTACAGGCAAAAATGCCTTTCTCAATTTGCAACTCTCAGAAAGCAAACAGGAGTTGAGAGAGGTAGCAATCAATATCAGCAAGAAACATTACCATGTAAAACAATCCAGTAGCGCTACCAGAATGGATATTTCACTACTCGAAACCCCACAATCTGTACAAGCTATCTCGTCAGAGGTAATGCACGACAAGCAAGCTTTTACGCTGAATGAACTTGCAAGCAGTTTTACTGGTATGAAGGCAAATAATGGAAATGGTTCATTCACTATGCGTGGATTTACTGCATATTCTCCTAATGATGCAAGTTTCCTGCTTTATAATGGTATCAGAGGTAATCTCTTCTTATGGAGCCAACAGCCATTATTATACAACGTAGAATCTGTAGAGCTACTGCGAGGTCCTTCTGGCGCCTTGTTTAGTGAGGGAGCACCAGGTGGTGTAATAAACTTTGTCACAAAAAACCGCTTGCAGAAAGCCGATACAACATCGACTTGTCGCTGGGAAGCTGGAATTTCCGTCGGGCATCAGCAGACATTACCGGACCATTAACTAAAAATAAAAAGCTATTGTATCGTGCTATCATAGGCTACGACAGATCGGAAAGTTTTCGCAGCGACCAGGATAAAGAAAATATTTTCCTGGCACCATCATTAACTTATCTTTTTTCAGATAAAACAAGCCTTAACCTGGAATTGAACTATGCTCACCAAAAAGCTGTTCACCAATATGATAATGGAACTTTTATCCGCACCAGGACTGACGGTACTTTCGATTTTAACTATTATCCAAACAATCTGACCATACAAAGTCCAACTGACTATGGAAAGACCAATAACTCGTCGGCCACACTTTCATTCAACCATAGCTTTAACGAAAAACTGAAACTAACGGTGGTACAGCGTGCGGTAAGAAATGTGCTGGATTATACCGATCATATACCTGTAGGGAAGATCAGAAATGATTCAATTAGCAGAGGATATCAGGATTGGGAAACTGATCGTTTTAGTCTGCAAACCACTGCTTATGCAAGCTACAATACGAAGACCGGGTCCTTAGAACATCAGATCATAGTTGGTGCTGATTACAATCGTTATGGCTGGACAAAAAACGATTACCAGTATAAACCTTCAACCCGTATTTCTATTTTTAACCCTGATTACAGCAGTGATATCCCGGAATCTGCTGTTCCTGCTGAAGAATCAGATGACAACAAACGCATTACCAATTTGACGGGTTTCTATATTCAGGATCAGGTTAGTTTTGGACGACAGCTTAAAGCGCTGGTCTCTTTAAGATACGATAACTATGACGGAAAGGAAACTCCGCTGTCTGACAGAGATAATAAACAAGGTGATGAACTACAAGCATCTGGATGGATCCCAAGGGTTGGATTAGTATACTTACCTATAGAGAATTTAGCTTTTTACGGTACCYACGTCAAATCTTTTAATCCTCAAACCTCTAATAATGTTCTTTCTGGTGGGCCATTTCCTACCCGCAAGGCAACTCAATATGAACTAGGTACTAAAGCAGATTTCTTTAATCAGCAACTGTCAACCACAGTGTCTGTATATG
>NZ_JBFTNT010000361.1:0-4337 GCF_056397585.1 Pedobacter sp. 05L430
GCTTTAACAGATGCTGGAAAGTATTTCAAAACTGAAGTGGATGCTATTTTTGCAAGACTGGAAGAAAGTAAAAATATAGTTCGGCAAATCCATTTAAGCCTTAGCGGTGAATTAAAGATCGGGTATATAAGTTCGGTCTATCAATCCTATCTGGCAGAAATTTTAAAGGCAATGCGCGAAGAATTCCCGTATATAAAAACAGGTTTATTTGAACTGCCAACAATAACCCAAATTGAAGCATTGGAGCAAGGGAAATTAGATGTAGGTATTTTAAGAGCACCTATTCTTTCCGAAAAATTAATTATTAAAACCTTATTTTTTGATCCTTTTGTAGTTGTTATTCCCTTTTCAGCAAAAAAGTTCAGCACAAATAAGGAACTGGCTGACTTTTTAAAAAAGAGCCCATTTATTTTTTTTAATAAGGAATTTGCACCTCATTATAACAATAARCTAATTGAAATTTGCAAACGGATGCAATTTACGCCCGATATTACTCATGAAGCTAATAATGTCCACTCTATATTACAATTAGTAGAAGCAGGACTTGGTGTGTCTATATTACCCCTATCGCTCAAAAAACAATATGAATATTTAAAAGTTTCATTTATTGAGTTGGAAAATATTCCTGTAAATACCGAAGTTGTTGTAGCTTACAAACAAACCAATAGAAATCCTGCATTAAAATGGTTTATTGATAATTACAGTAATACAAATAACTAACCTTTAATCAGATTTTTTCTAACTATAGATATTTCGCATATCTTTAATATTTAGTTTTATTGCCGACATTTCTAAAGACGAAATCACAGATTTTTTAAATCATCTGGATAACGGAAAGAATATATACTTCCATAAATTAAATTTTGATTTGGGAACTACGCTGATGAAGATTAGAGAACAGAGCAGTAGACCCAAAAAGTTATCAGATTTACTTATTCGCGTAGCTGTACTGGCTTTTGCAATTTTAGGGTTAGTGTGGATGTTTTTTAACAGTCCTCAGGGCAAACATCATGGCTCTTTGCAGAACGACGTCAACCTACCACTCGCTAAAAACGATATTCTTCCAGGCACAAACAAGGCAACATTAACTTTTGCCGATGGCAAAACGATACACTTAAGTCAAGCAAAGACCGGTGTAGTAGTTGATGGCTCAAGTTTAAAGTATAATGATAACACTGCAGTCATCTCTAACAATTCGCCATCTTCTCAAACCAGCCCCCGTCATCTCGACGACAGAAGAGATCTCTTGAATAGCACAGAAAAAATAACAGTTACCACCCCACGCGGCGGGCAATACCAAATCACATTACCAGATGGCACCAGGGTTTGGCTAAACGCAGCCTCCACTTTAAAGTTTCCGTCAAGTTTTGCCGGCACAGCGCAGCGTAAGATTGAATTAAGTGGTGAGGCTTATTTTGAGGTAGCCAAAAATAAAACCCATCCATTCATCGTAGTATCAAATGAACAGCTGGTAGAGGTGTTAGGTACGCATTTCAACATTAGCAATTATACTGATGAAGGTAGCATAAAGACTACCCTTTTAGAAGGAAGTTTAATTGTTACGTCATCCCGAGGGAAGCGCAGCGGAGAGGGATCTCTTGGTCATGCTACCTCAAGAGATCTCTCCTATCGTCGAGATGACGTAATCCTCAAACCTGGCCAACAATCCACGTTTACCCATAACAAGCCTATAGAGGTTAAGCAAGTTGATGCCAGTGATGTTATTGCCTGGAAAGATGGCAAATTCGCATTCCGAAATGAGTCTTTGGAAAGTATCATGCGTAAAGTTGCCAGATGGTATGATGTTGAAATCGAGTATCAAAACAATCAGATAGGCAAAGAAATTTTGGGAGGCTCATTTACCAGATCCGAACAGATTTCTACTATACTAACAACGCTTGAACTTGCCAGCGATGTACACTTTAAAATACAAGGCAAAAAAGTTATTATAACTAAATAATGAAGTTAAATTCAGTATTCATACTATCAATACTGTGCTTGCTCAGCACATCGGTAACGGCTCAAAAGCTCAATCTCGTAAAGAAAAAAGTCACTCTTGTTCAAGTCTTTAAAGAAATAACCAGGCAGACTGACTATCAGGTAATCTGGAATGAGCAAAAACTAAACGTAGATCAACGGATCGATGCAGATTTTCAAAATGTAAGTTTGCCCCAGGTCATGAACCGTATTTTATCAGGCCTCCCGCTTACTTACATCATTTCAAAAAAAATGATCATCATAAATTCCTCTCCGATTATTGATGTACATGGTATAGTAATAAATGAGCAGAATCAATTACTGGAAGGTGCAAGTGTCAGTGTTAAAGGAGAAAACAAAATAACTGTTACCGATGCTAAGGGCCAATACTTACTAAAGCGAGTAGATACCGGAGCCACACTGATTATTTCTTACGTGGGCTGTCAAAACAAGGAAATAAAGGCTTTAGCCAAAATGGAAAAGGTTAGCTTATCTTTAAATAACGATCTGCTAAAGGAAGTAGAAGTAGTAAGTACAGGTTATCAAAAAATACCAAAACAACGTGCCACAGGAAGTTTTGCATTGGTAGATAGCGTACAATTTTCACGCAAAGTAAGCCCTGATGTATTACCCAGATTAGAGGGAATTACCAGTGGTCTATTATTTAATAGGAATACAGTTAGAGCCAATTCTGGGCCCCTTGATTTGTCGGTTCGCGGCCGGAGCACCATTTTTGCAAACGATCAACMCCTCATCATTTTGGATAACTTTCCTTTTGATGGAGACTTCAATTTCATTAACCCAAATGACATCGCCACAATTACAGTTTTAAAAGATGCCGCGGCCACATCTATATGGGGGGTTAGGGCAGGAAATGGTGTGATTGTAATTACTACCAAAAGAGGTAAGAACCTGCAGCCTTTAAGTGTATCTGTAAATTCGAATGTTGCCATTTCCGGCAAGCCTGATCTTTCTTATAATCAAATTTTTTTATCCTCATCCGATTATATTGACATAGAAACATTTTTATTCAACCATGGAAAATATGATGAAATATTAAATAATCCTCAAAACTATAATGTAATTTCTCCCGTTGTCCAAATCCTAAACAAACAGCGAATGKGTCAATCTGCTGATGAAACGGCGCAACAATTAAATGTTTTACGGACTAAAGATGTAAGAAATGACGAGTTAAAGTATTTTTACAGGAGACCGGTTTCGCAACAATATGCCGTATCATTAAGTGGAGGAACGGCAAAAACAAATCATTATTTCTCTACCGGATACGACAAAACTGATGCGTCCTTGATAGCCAATAACAACAGCAGAATAACTATAAACAGTCAAAACACAATTCGTCCTGTTAAAAATCTCGAACTGGAACTAGGGTTGTATTATGTAAAATCAACCTCAAACGTAGATAGTGCCCTAAGCGAAATATCATCGCTTACTGCTCCCTATTATCAATTTAGAGATACAAATGGCCAAAATAATGTGTTCGACAGAAACTTTAGTTCCAGTTTCAAAAAAGACGCTCAAAACAATGGATTTTTGGATTGGTCATATTTACCCTTAAATGAATTGGGCAAATCTCCACTAATAATAAAAAATAATGATCTCCGGTTAAATGGAGGACTAACCTACACCATCATTCCAGGATTAAGCGCAACCCTTAAGTACCAATATCAGCAGTTTGATAGTAAGGCATCGCGCTATAACAGTATCGAAACTTACCAAACCAGACACCTCATCAATCAGTATTCTATCCTAACTTCCGGTATAGTTAGTGGCTACAACATCCCCTTAGGAGGAATTCTCTATACAGCTAATGGCAAAGCTTCTTCTAATAGTGTACGCACCCAATTAAATTATGAGAGAAGCTGGCAAAAAAGCACAGTTTCAGCTATTATAGGTTATGAAATCTCAGAATCTATATCTGACTTGAACAGGCAAACTAAATACGGATACGATCAGAATTCTGGCAAGTCAGCGGCTGTAGATACGGTAAGCTATTTTGATTTAAATCCGGTAGGTTCAGGCCGGATTGGAACCAACTATAACGTGTTTAAAAAAACAGATAGAATGCGTTCCTCTTATATTAACGTGGCTTATACTTACGACGGCAGATATACCCTTTCAGGAAGTGCAAGGGTTGACGGCTCTAATTATTTTGGTATAAAAACCAACCAAAAATATGTTCCATTATGGTCTGGAGGGGCACTATGGAATATCGACAGAGAAGATTTTTATAAGTTAAACTGGTTGCCTGTTTTAAAACTCAGGGCATCCTATGGTTATAGTGGCAATCTGGATAAATCTAACACAGGAATTACCACCTTAAGGTATAATGCATTAGGGGC
>NZ_JBFTNT010000362.1:0-3843 GCF_056397585.1 Pedobacter sp. 05L430
CCATGTTATCAACCATAAAAACAAATTTAGGCAGCTTAAACCGTGTAAAAAGAGTAATCAAAGTTTTAGGGATGGTAAATTGCACGCCAGATTTCGAAAGGCATCCCTTTGTAATTAACGGTTGCAGCGAACTTTTTGCCCAGGTTTGGGGAGAAGAAAATGGCATTGGCACCAGAAGTGCGGTAGGTTTTGGGTCGTTGCCTGACAACATCCCTGTAGAGATTGAAGCTTTATTCGAACTTCATGAATAACCCTAAAAAACTAACAAACCGGTATTGGTTTGAGATTGATAATGTGAGTGAACTTGATTCACCGGCATTGGTCTTTTACCCTGATCGTATTGCAGATAACATCACTCAGTTAAAAGCCAGCATTGATTCGGTTAGCAGATTGCGACCTCATGTAAAGACTCATAAATCCAGTGAGGTTACCTTGTTGATGATAAATGCCGGAATAGCTAAGTTTAAATGTGCTACAATTGCAGAGGCAGAGATGTTAGCCCTTTGCGGTGCTGAGGATGTTTTGCTGGCCTATCAGCCTGTTGGCCCAAAAGTTAAAAGATACGTATCGCTTATAAAAGCTTTTCCGCTAACACGATTTTCGTGTTTGGTCGATAATGAGCAATCATTAAATGAACTTTCGGAAGCTGCTGTTGAATCGGGATTGGAAATAAATTTGTTTCTGGATCTGAACTTAGGGATGAACCGAACGGGCATTTTACCCAACGAAAAGGCGCTGGCACTTTACCAGAAAATGAATGTTTCCGGCGGAATAAATGCTATAGGTTTGCATGGTTATGATGGTCATATCCATGATGTTTCATTATCGCAAAGAAGGGAGAAGTGGCAGGTTGGCTGGAATTTACTTAAAAACTTAAAAGATAGCATTGTAGCTAAAGGTTTGCCTGTGCCGGTTATTGTAGGTGGTGGTACGCCTACTTATCCTTTTTACGCGGAACAACCCGAAGTAGAATGTAGTCCGGGTACATTTATTCTGTGGGATAAAGGATACCAAAACTCTTTTGAAGAGCAGGAGTATTTAATTGCAGCGGTTCTTATAAGTCGCGTAATTTCTTTGCCGGATGAAACCAAAATAAGTCTGGATTTAGGACATAAAGCTGTAGCTGCAGAAAATGAACTTACTAAAAGAGTTTCATTTTTGAATGCTCCGGATGCCAAAATAATAAGTCAGAGCGAAGAGCATTTGGTATTGGAAATGACTAAAGGACATGGTTTTAAAATAGGGGATGTTTTGTATGGTTTGCCAATCCATATTTGTCCAACTGTTGCCTTATATGACCATGCAGCGACGGTTATAGATTATAAAATTACCGGCGAATGGGCCATTGTTTCAAGAAATAGAAAGATTAATATATAACCTATGTTTACAATTGATGCGCATTTGGATTTAAGCATGAATGCTTTGGAGTGGAATCGTGATTTGACTTTGCCTGTTTCTTCGATCAATGCGAGGGAGGAGGGATTAACTGATAAGCCGGATAGGGCAAAAGCAGTTGTCTCGTTACCCGAACTTAGAAAAGGTAAAATCGGACTTGTTGTAGCCACCCAGATTGCCCGATATGTAGCACCAGGGAATAAGTTGCCCGGATGGCACTCCCCGGCACAGGCATGGGCGCAAACCCAAGGTCAGCTTGCATGGTATAAAGCAATGGAGGAGGCAGGGGAGATGGTGCAGATTACTGATCTGGCAGGTTTAGAAAAGCACCTTGCTTTATGGGCTGCTGATACCTTGGATGCTCAAAAACCAATTGGCTATATTTTAAGTCTCGAAGGTGCTGATTCCATAGTAACCATTGGGCATTTAGAAAAAGCGCATCAAAATGGTTTAAGAGCCGTTGGTCCAGCTCATTATGGTCCTGGAAGATATGCTCAGGGTACTGATGCAACTGGATTTATGGGGCCTAATGGTCATGAGTTGCTTAAGGAAATGGAGCGGTTGAATATTATTTTAGATGCTACACACTTATGTGATGATAGTTTTTGGGAGGCTCTTGATTATTTTAGCGGCCATGTTTGGGCTTCACATAACAATTGCAGGGCGCTTGTGAACCATAACCGTCAGTTTAGTGATGATCAGATCAAGGCGCTAATAGAACGGGGTGCAGTTATTGGCGGTGCTTTAGATGCCTGGATGATGGTGCCTAACTGGGTGCGTGGTAAGTCTACCCCAAAGCAAATGAATTGCAATCTGGATGTGATGATTGATCACATAGATCATATTTGCCAGTTAGCTGGAAATACGCATCATGTTGGAATTGGTTCTGATCTTGATGGTGCATTTGGGAAGGAACAGTGTCCTTATGATTTGGAAACTATTGCTGATCTTCAAAAGATACCTGCCTTGTTTAAGGTCAGAGGATATTCGGACCTGGATATTGAAAATCTGATGAGTGGAAACTGGTTAAGGTTTTTGCGAAAAGCATGGTAATTGGGGTCTATAACATCTTAGTCTATACGTTAACATTAAAAAGACTTTTTAAAGTCGTTTTAATGTTAAAGGTCGGCCAGACTCGTTTCAAAGTCGTTCAAGAGTTGTCTGAAAGTCGTTTATTTATTTAAGCGCCCAATACCCTACGGCCAGCCAGATCAGGCCTTTTATCAGGAAAAACAAAAATCCCCAAACGCCGACTTTTTTCAGCCATTTTAGAATTGCAGCTTTTTTTTCTGATGGGGTTCTACTAGTCATAAGATATCAATTCATAACGCTGTTTATCTTCAGACAAATATATCTTATTTGAAATAATTGTAAATAAAATTGAATGTAATTTTAATGTTTGAATGTATTAGTTTAAACACATCAGTTTGAACGCGCCCGTCATCCTGAATTTATTTCAGCCCCCCTCAAGAGAAAGAAAGCCTTGCTTGTGCGAGGTCCTGAAATAAATTCAGGATGACGGGTGCTCTTCAGCATAACGAGTGATGAAAAGCTTTTACCCTCTTGGTCTGATTATTCTTTCAATACCCGGATCTCTTCTTTCCCTTTTGTTTTCGTAATGCCTGTTGTCGCGTCTTCTGTCATTACCTCTTTCTCTGTATTGTCTTCTGCCATTATCATAGTGTCTATCTTCACGATATCTTTCAGTGTAATGTCTTCTATTCCCTTTCCAGTTATCATGTCTGCCATATTTAACCCTATACGCATTGTGGTTATGATATGGTCTTGGCGAATTAATTACGTATTTTCTTCCAGAGTATAAGTTGTAACCCCTGTATCTATGTGGCAGTGAACGAGAATGAACCCACCTGTTTCCGTTTAGGTAAATAAACTGCCTGGTTGGTACATAGTAATAACTCTCAATGTCGGGCATGTAATAGTAGTCTACATAATCATAGCCTCTTGGTCCCCATTGCGGCTGTGAGCCTATGTTAACACTAATGTTTACTTGCGCCTTTGCAGGTGCTGTTGCAGCTATTATTGATGCAAATCCAAGCATCGCCAATAAAAATAGTTTTTTCATAGAATTGATTTATTATTTGTGTGTGATGTATTAAAACCAAAGTTTGTGCCATAAGTATAATTCTGGCTACAAATCTGTGTTAATAACGCATAAATGGTTATGTTTGTATCTTAAATACATGTTGAATAAAGTTAATTATTGCATATAAATGAGTACGAAAACTGCAGTTTCTCCATCAGAATTCGAATTGGTATCTGGTTTAGAAATCCACGTACAATTAAACACACAAACAAAAATATTCTCGTCGGATAGTGCTTCTTTCGGAGCAAAACCTAATGAGCATATCTCTGCTGTTTCGCTGGCATTACCAGGCGCTTTGCCTAAATTGAATAAAGAGGTGGTTGCTAAAGCCGTTAGAATGGGCC
>NZ_JBFTNT010000363.1:0-3824 GCF_056397585.1 Pedobacter sp. 05L430
AAAAAGCGGCCGCAGGATAAATTGTGATGCAATTATACTGGCTATTGGCACTACTCCCAATATTGAACTGGCAAAAGAAACAGGATTAGATTGTAAACGTGGTGTACTTGTAAACGAGCGTTTACAAACCAACGATCCTTCCATTTACGCCATAGGCGAGATTGCCGAATTTGAAGGCACATTATATGGAATAACGGCCGCTGCTGAGCAGCAAGCAGAGGTAGTTGCCAAATTTCACAACGGAGATATCAGCAGCTATTACAAAGGCAGCCTCTTCATGAACATCATAAAGATCCACGGATTTGACCTTTGCAGTATTGGACTATCAGAATGCCCTGATGACCAAAACTATGAAGAGATTGTTTTTATCGATAAGGCAAAACGGTATTATAAAAAATGTATCATCCATCAGGACAGACTTGTTGGAACAATCTTAATTGGGGATAAAACCGAGTTCCTTGAGTTCAGGGAACTAATAGCCAACAAAATAGAATTAAGTGATAAGAGATTACAACTGCTTAGAAGTGGTAAAAAAACAGAACCGGTATCAGGCAAACTGGTATGCAGCTGTAACAACGTTGGAGCAGGAAACCTCCTAAAAAAAATAACCTCAGGGTGTTCAGATTTTAAGGAATTATGTGAATCAACAGGGGCAGGAATGGGGTGTGGTTCTTGTAAACCAGAGGTTAAGCTTATCCTTCAGGAAGCATTAAAGGAAGAAGTATTAGAAAAAACGAACTGATATGGAAAACAAGGAAATAAAAAAACATCAAATTAAAGTAAATCTTCCGGGAGGCATTGTTTCTATTGGTGATCTTTTACAAATCCTCACTATTCTCGAAGAATCAGCAGTCGAAAACGTAAGATTTGGCACCAGACAGCAGATTTATTTTTCTGTGGATGAAGATAAGTTAGAAGACATTGAGCATGGCTTTTTTATATCCGACACTGAGTTTGAAATAGATGCTGATAAACAGCCAAACATCATTAGCTCTTATGTAACTGAAGACATATTTAACAATTCGAATTGGCTCCGCGAAGGGGTTTACAGAGATGTTTTAGATGCTTTTGACTATACCCCAAGATTAAAAATCAATCTGGCAGACAACAGTCAGACCTTAATTCCCTTTTTCACTGGAAATTTAAACTTTATATCTTCAGAGATTGGCAATTATTGGTATTTATACATACGTTTTCCCAGAACCAATATCATTTACTGCTGGTCATCTTTAATTTATTCTGAGGACATTGGCACCCTTAGCAAATTGGTTGAAGACGCAATATTCAGCAATAAAGATTTATTTTATGATCAAATTAATATTGACGGACTGCTACTGGAAAACAAGGTAAAATTAACCGGAAGCATCTTTTACCAACCCCTCTCTGCCCCGCTAAAGCTACCCGATTTCCAATTACCATACTATGAGGGATTCAATAAATATAACGACAAATATTGGCTAGGGATTTACCGTAGAAACGAATTGTTTTCAGTTTCATTTCTTAAAGATCTTTGTGCTATTTGCGCAAAAACCCGCATTGGCCAGCTGTACACTACTCCCTGGAAATCAATTATCATAAAAGGTGTAGAAACAGGCGACAAAAAACTCTGGAATGCTGTACTGGATAAAAACAGAATAAACGTACGTCACGCATCCAACGAACTAAACTGGCAAAGTGAGGATCTTTGTGAATATGGGCTTAACCTTAAACGGGAGCTTATCAATGAGTTTAACAAAGTAGATCTCAGAACTTTCAAACTTTGTTTTGCAATTAAAACCAATCCAAAAAGTGGCTTATTTGGCTCAGTAATTATAAGGAAATGTGCCAATAATGACTTGGAGGATGAATGCAAATTCGACATTCTTCATACCACTGATTTTAATCCCAATTCGAAGAATTTCACTCTTTATAAAGACAACCTTGACAGAGCATCATTAGCTGAAGCATTGGTAAAACTTTGCGACAATTATTATCAGCTCCAGACTTTGTCAGAAAGTGCTTCTGCAGATAATTATTACGAAACAGAATTGGTTACAGAAATTGAGTACGTCATTGCGCACCAGTGCAGTCACTGCTTAACTATATATGATGAAACATGGGGAGATGAGGCAAATGGAGTACCACCTGGAACCCCCTTCTCAGATTTAAAAGCAGATTACGGTTGCGCTGTTTGCGGAGCCTTTAAAACAGATATTATTCCGATTCAAAAAGAATCACTACAAACAATTTAGGTTTCACATTTAAATTATCATTTCATGAAAACACAATTACAACTTGCCATTTATGGCGGACTGGCACTTTGCATGCTGAATTTTAAAGGAAAAGCTCAAACAACACAAATTAAACCTACCCTGTTTGAGGGAGTAGTGGTATTAAGTTATATTGATCATGGGGCCGCAATAAACTGTACAGGCCCTGCAATTAAATACACCAGCAAACCCTTCAGTTTATTAATAGGTTTACTTCCCAGTTTAAAAATCAAAGAAGACAAATCGCCCGGAAATGCACCCAAAAATGCAATTATTATACCTTCTTTAGGCTGTGGTGTAACGGCAATTTATAAACACATTGCCTTACAGATGCCGATGCTTTATACCGCAAAAACAAGTACAAAAGATGGAAAGTGGAATGTTGGAGTGGGCTTAGGATWTAAGTTTTAAAGTATAAGAATTATGCAATAAGTGTTAATGCTTTCAAACCTCTGGGATCTTTAACACTTATTGCTTTTCCTGTTATCGAAATCAAATCTTCTCTAACAAGCTCATTCATCATTCGAAAAACTGTTTCATATGTGGTCCCTGTAAAAGCAGCAAGATCCTGCCTGCTTAGTTCTATATCAATATGCCCTCTGTCATTTACGCCAAATTGATCTTTAAGTTGGATAATAGATAAAGCCAAACGACCTTTAACAGACATGTGGGCTAAATTCCGCATTCTCCGTTCCGATTCCTGTAGTTCATCAGCGTAAAACATCATCAATTGAAAAGTAAGGTCTGAATTTATCTTAAGGGTCGACATAAAGAAATCCAAATCAATAAAACATACCGATGTGGCCTCAAGTGCAGTAGCAGATATAGGAAAAATGGCACTTTTGGTACTTAGACCGCGATGACCAATAATTGCACCATTACTGGCAAAACGAACTATCAGTTCCTTATCTCCCCAGGTTTTGTGTATTTTAACTTTGCCTTTATTAACGAAATAAATACCATTAACCGGATCTCCTTCTTTAATTATCACCTCCCCTTTTTTCACCAAAAAGTTCTTGCGATGATTCTCAATAGGTAATTTCCATTCCTTTAAAACCAATCTGCACATTAAGCAGCTTTGCAGATCACATGCCTTTGTATTTTTCTTCATAAGGGTCTCTAGCTAAAAGGATTTCCTCTTATCTAGCAAAGAAACAATAAATCAATTAAATTAAGACATCCGATTTTAATAATCAGCGTACAGATATGGCATAATAGTGCAATAATCGCAATTCTAAGCAGGTATAGTTTTTATATCAAAGCATTTGGGCTATCTTTAAACCAATGGATTTCTTTAAGCAATTTTATAAAACACTGGGTATTCAGCTTGCAACATTATTGCGAACTGCTATTGCCATGTTTTTACGCTTTCTTTCCTTACAGTACGGTTTAGGAGATTCTTTTCTTAAAAGCAGTAAAGACTTTATTAAATAAACCCCTCCCTTTTCTTGGGGTCAGGGGTCCAGACATTTAATTCTTTCCTTTCACCTTCTTGCTTTCTAAAATGAAATTAATAAGCACTAAATGCTTTTTTAGGGCCATTCATATAATGCTGCTTTTAGCGCTGTTGATAGT
>NZ_JBFTNT010000364.1:0-3784 GCF_056397585.1 Pedobacter sp. 05L430
ATACAAGTAAGGACACAATTAGGGTGGGAAAAATTCATTTAACAAGGAATTAAGGATGATTGATGATGATCACCGAACTTCGCTATTTAGACAGAACAGAGGATTAAATTAATATTTCAAGACAATAGCATGAAAACAACGAACATCTTATTTTCTCTGGCATTCCTGCTGTTTTCCTGTGGGGCAAAGCATGGTGATAAGCAACTTGATAAAACGAATACCACTGATTCTGTTAAACAAAATAAGATAAGTTCTAAGCCTCCTGAAATAAGTACGCTTGAAAAACTGGCCGATAATATGGTTGCTTCCAGAGAAAGTTATTTAAATAATGGAAATACGGAGGCGGAAAAAATATTCATTAAAGCACTTATAGAGACATTAAAGCAGCCTGCTAGCTTTTATGATGATTTTGTCAACCTAAGAAAATATGAGATTAACCTATTAAGTGCCAACGATCATAAACTTAGGGTATTTTATTGGCTTTCACCATATTCAGGTTCCATGTGGCACGTGCAGAATATTGTTCAGTACCAAGATGAAAATAAGGCAGTAACTGCGATTTCATTTAATGATCTCTATGAGGATAAAGCCGATGAAGGCAGCCCAACTCCTTTTTTTCAACATATATACACCTTAAATACTTCCCCTCAAAAAACATATCTGCTTACAGGTTATGGGCAAATGAGCGGTACTGAGCCTTATAGTGTAAGCCACACATTAGTGATCGATCATTCAGAATTCAGCATCAACAAACCCCTGTTTAAATTGGGAAAATGGTCTAAAAATCAATTATTTGCTTCCGCGACTCTTAAGGAAGATCAAAGCAAAGAAAAACTCACCGCACAGTTAGCAATAATCTATAACGCTCAAGATAAGACCATTAGCTATCCGGAGGTTAGCGAGACTAAAAACGGATCCATTTTTAATGGAAAAAGGAACGTTTTAACCTTTCGGGGCGGAATGTTCAAGTAATAACCAAATTATTGCTGATACTACGAGGATGTATCTGGAAAACTCCATCAACCTTAGACAAGCTCAATAGACCGAATCAATCAATAATGATCATTAAATCCGGTTGTTTATGCGTTTGATGTTAGCGGTAATCTTTATTCAGGTACTTTGTCGTAAATGGTCATGTTTACTGGGATTTTTACTTCTCGTTTAAGTCTTCCAAAAATATTTCCGGGCATTTCAAATTCGATGGTAATGTATCCTTTCAGTCTCTCATAAGTTTTATTAAGCTCTATATCAATCGCTAGATTTTCACATAGAACATTATTGTGTTCCCACAGACCACCTTCTCGCAAGTAGACAGCTCTACCCTTATCTACAAATTGTAGTTTTTCATTTTTTTCATTTACCAAGTTATAGCCTTTAAATATATAAGTGGCAAAATCGGAAATGTCGTTGTCTTTATTTTTTAATGAATGATTATTCTTATTATACTCATCAAGTTTTTCCTTTGATAAAGGATACCTTGTTACTATATATAATTCATCTGTTGGCTGCTTTTCAATTTCTGTAATATTTCCGATTGTCACTTTTGCGTTTTTTACAATTTCATCTAAGAACTGGTTGGTTTCCTGTTTAGTGTATTTGTAAGCGGGTTTACCGCTTCCATCACAACCGATAAGAACAACGGACGAGATGATAAAAAGTAATAGTCGATATATCTTCATTCTTTGGTTATATACTCGGTTTATAAATTTAGTTTACTGTTAAAAGCGCTGAATGTATTTATTTTTGGCAATGGTTTTACAGTGTTTTTTTTAATCGTCTTTTTAAGAATTTTCTCCGAGCCAAGTGCTTTTGTAATCTCAATTCTTTTTCCTGTGAGAAGATTAAATTCGGTTTCGGTTGTTAAATTTTTACCATCCCAAGCTACTGAGGATATATTTTGTAGTTCAAAATTCCCATTATTGAATTTGAACTTATGAATAAGGTGATTTTCTTTGACTTCAGAAATCATATACAAGCAGTTATCTTTAATATCAAAATTTGGTATTTGATTTCCGCAATATTTCCCATTTGGATATTGCGGTTCTATTAATTTTTCAGTAGATACGTTAAGTAAATATTTTCCATTTGGTTTTAAAAAAAATATTTGTAATCTCAAAGGCTGAGTTTTATTAATGGTATCCATTGTTACTATAATTTTATCAGTTAAACCATCGCTATTTAAATCGCCTTTTTCAGTTCTAACTGGGTAAGTAAAATTACCTTTTAATTTTTGTGCATGTAAATAGATACTAATTTGAACAAGTGCAAAAATCAATAAAAATATTTTTTTCATCTTTTGATTAGGTTTTTATCTTTTCATCAAACCAGGTACTCAGCAAGCCTTCTCGCTTGAGCTGGCTCATGTGCACTTCCAAGCGATAAACTACCTGTGCAGCAGAATGACTATAAGAAATAAATGCGTGTGCCATATTAAATTTTTAATAGAATAAATAAACATAGGTATTTTTTTCAAGCTCCGCATGATTCGACAGTGAGGCTTCTGCGATAGCTCGGCTTGCATCCTGCCTCGTGTCTGAATCTAAAGATATGGGTCTTATGAACCGTGATATAATTTAAGGGGTTATTATTCGAAACACCTTAAATAGCTATCCGGTTTCAACAGGTTTTCTCAAAGTATCCGCGTAAAAAACAGTAATTCCAGGAATTAATCACTTGAGAGCGACTTAATAAACACCATTAAGATTACTACTTTAAAAATCCAGTCTTCACTAAATTAAGGTAGAAACACACCCTTTTTTTGTCGTAAATTCCCCCTGGAAATTTACCTAGCAACAACCATATTTACAGGTAGATTAGTCAATTGTATAACCAGAATATTGCGTCATGAATACCCAACCTTCAACCAAACTCGGCATTTATATCAACTACCCCGGACATTGTGAGAAAGCATTTCAGTTTTACGAGCAGCATTTAGGGGGAAAAATACATATGATAGTGCCTCACCAACTACCACCGCCTAATTTTCCGAAAGAATGGAAGAACCCGATCCTCCATGCAATCATCGAAATAGGCGGCACTAACGTGAGGGGTGCGGACATCCCTCATGCCGAACCGATGCGCAGTGCTTACCTAACACTAGTTCTTGAGACAGCGGAAGAAGCAGAACACATTTATAGTTTATTGTCCAGTGAAGGCGAAGTGTTTATGAAAATGGAGAAAACTCCTTTCGCAAACCGCTTTGCGATGCTCCGCGATAAATTCGGAACCTCCTGGATGCTCCTCAATGAGAATTAAGTATGATGATATACAGAAATGCAAAAAACAAGAAACCTGCATAAAATCCTGGTGTTGATCCTATTTTGATTTACTTTCTAAAAGTAACGCCAATACCCAGGAAAGAAGTTATAAAATTTCGTATAAGCCAAAATCCGACGAATAGAGAAAATCTTTTTTCGCAATCCTTATTGTTTTTGGATAGGCCATATCCGTACACTTAAATTTCAAGCCATCAAGCTGGTAGTAAGAAAGATAAGCGGGCGTAGGTAATTTACCATTTCTCCAGGCAATCAAAAGATCATCATCAAATTTTGGGATATCTTTTTTAGGCTTTAGGAAATCGACTTTAAACAACTCACTTTGCCTTACAACTAAGGCGTCATTTCTAATCTCAAAAACATTACAGCTTTCTGTATTTACCACCTGGTATTCACAGGGCACTAAGCCATAAGGCTTTAAAAGGTTTTTCTCATACTCATCAACAGCTTTTGCCCGCAGGCTATCACTTAAATGACTCAAATCTGCCCATTTATTATCAATGCTGTCT
>NZ_JBFTNT010000365.1:0-3780 GCF_056397585.1 Pedobacter sp. 05L430
TTTTTTGTCTCCCCGCCAATTAGCAGCACTTTTTCTCCCATCATCGCAAAACCATAGGCCAAACTGCCCGACAGAAAGGATTTGCCCTCATTGCTGTCAAGACTTGTAATCCCCAATATTTTGGCATTGTTCTTTTTCAAGGCGTCAGAAATCTCAAAACGTAATGACCGTAAAAGGTTTTTAAAAGATAAAAACTCAGGATCATTCTCTTTGCTCTTCCATAACTCCCTGATGTTAATATCTGAATATGACAGGTATGGAACCGAACCTAAAACTGCTGACTGTGTTGCCTGCGCAAGTTGTTTTGAATCCAATATACTACGGTCCAAAAGGAACATAATTAAGATCCAGGTAAAGCACAGGAACAAAGTCACTATGTAAGAAAGTGCAATATATATAATGCCTTTAGAGGCAAGAGGTAAACCMGGCAATCCTAACTGTGCCAATTGCAGTTTCAAGGCAACATTCTGCCCAGTCCTGTTTTGGTTATAGGTATCCAAAGAGTTCATGTAATCTTTGGTAGCCARTTCCGCATCACGTTCATAATTCTGAATCCCTGCATCAAAAGGAACCATGGTATTGTATTTGGCCTTCAAAACAGACAGCTCATTGTCAATAGACCTTAAGCTTCCTTTGGCYTGGCTAACAGTCGTTTCAAGTGCTAATTTCCTTTCAATCAGTCCTTGTCTTGAAGCCTGCGGATTGGTCACATTCTCATCAGATATCTTTGAACTTACGCGGTCTATCAACCTGGTCAAAGAATCTATTCTGTTTTTATCTGCTGCTTTAAAATTACCATCAATATAGGCACTGTTCGCAGATTTCAATTGGTTTTTAAGATTTATGATCGTCCTGTTGTCCGCTGTAGAATTTCCCGAACTTACATTATCTATCYCTCCTCTTAGCCTCGCATCAATATCTGCTATCGCTCTCTGGTTTGCCTGAATATCCCTTATCGCCTGCGCTTTACGTTCTTCATTTTGTGAGATCTGYGMRTAAACCATTTCCGACTGCTTGTCCAGGTTTAGCACACCRTTCTTCATCTTAAACGATTTCAAAGCCGCATTCTTCTGGTTCATGGCAGCCTCTTTTTTCTTCATCAAYGAATCCAAAAGCTCKATAGAGTTATTYTGRTTCAKATTAACATCCTSRCCRTARTTGTTAATAAAATYWGTCGMCAGCGTRTTYACMACRAAWGTAGATARCAASGGGTTCTCCGAAACATAGTATACGTTTACAAAATCACTGTTRTCAGGGCGGTATAYTTTTAARTTATTGTTAATGCTTTCATYATCATAGCCCATAGARCTRATGATGTCATAYARMGGRTATTTACCAGMGTTATCACTAATGGTAATCACCTGCTTRTTCAGCARMCGTTCTCTGTAAAGCCTTACCACTTCATCAATGCCGGCTTGTCCCAATCCCGATACCTGTTTGCTGTAAGGCCTGAACGAAGCTTTCGGACTTTCCAGATCATGRAGTATCAGGTTATAAGAAAGGATACTCATGATCCGCCTCATTTTCATCCGCTCAATGATGTTCGAAAACTGCTGGTTGATCTTAAAAATATCCGMATTCYGRTTAGAGTTAACYACMACCTGYTTAGATTGATCMAYTAAACCAGTAGCAATCTGRGCCTCAGAACTGTATTGTCTGGGAAGGTTCTTTACCAGAAAATAAGTAATCACTCCAATTACTAAGGGTACTAATATCAAAACCCATTTGTACTTGCCTAGAAGTCGTAAAAATGCTTTTATGTCCATTTATAACTATGTAAATATATCTTATTTAACCTCTGATAATTTCATTCCTATTATCTCTTCCAATGCATCTTTTGCACTTAACAAGTTAACTTCAGTTTGAATTTTAGAGGTACTGGCAATTGTAAGATTTATTCTCGATTGATTATAAGTATCTAAAGCTACTTCGCCCTTTTCAAACTTGTTTTTTAAATTGTCGGCTACGTTTTGATTATCCTGTACACTTTGGGTATAAATTTTCAATTGGTTAATTTGTTGAATGTACGCATAATATCTTTTCTTTACTTCTGTGGCAAGTGTTAATCTGAAATCTTCTGCCTCTAGTTTTGCAATTTTATAATCTGCCTTGGCTTTTTTTCCTGCTAAAGGTTTTTGAAGGAAGTTCCCAAGATTCAAATTAACACTAAATTGGAAACCGTTTACCGCATAAGGGTTAATTACATCAATAGCTGTCTTATTATTCGGTCTGTAAAAGTATGAAGCATTAAATATGTCAAGATATGATATTGCGTTCATTGAAATGTCTGTTTTCGCTTTTTCAACATTTATGTCAGTAATCTTTAACCTGGGATAGTTTTGTACCGCCAGATCAATGTACTTTTCAAGATCAGAATATTTAATTTCGCCAATTATTGACTCTTGTGAAAAACTATCCAGACTTAGAAACATCAGGACAATTAAAGTGAATTTTGATAGATTTTTCATTTAATTTTATATTTTGTTGTTAATATTAGATGATTTAAAAAAATAGAAGGGTTTAAACATTCTCCTTTTGGATCAATGCAGGTATAGTTTTAAGTATTATTTTCATATCAAGGAAAATCGAATAATTCGAAGCATAATAATTATCCAGCTCCTTACGCTCACGTTCCGACATATCATCCTGACCTCTTTTACTGATTTGCCATAATCCGGTTAATCCGGCAGGGCCCAGGAATCTGGTCGACCATTCGTTTGTAGTCAATTGTTCAGCTTCATACAATGGCAACGGTCTGTTACCTACTAATGACATATCGCCAATTAGCACATTTATCAACTGAGGTAACTCATCAATACTTGTTTTTCTTAAGAACGATCCAACCCTGGTTATTCTAGGATCATTTTTAAATTTCACAAAGGCCGATTTATTATCTTTATTCTCCTCAGAATTAGCATATTGGTTAAGGTTAGCCATCGATGCAAGCATTTTATCAGCATCGCTTCTCATAGATCTGAACTTGTAAAAATCAAAGATTTTATATCCGGCGCCAACCCTTTTGCTCTTGTATATAATTTTGCCTTTAGATTCAAGTCTTACCAGTATTGCCACAATTACAAACAAGGGCAGCAAGCACAATAAAGCAAATCCCGATGCAACTATGTCAAATACCCTTTTGGTTCTTGGAATCTTATATTCCACTTCCATTTGCTGGGCAATGTCCATCAACTTTGGCTTAATCAGCTTAAACTTCACCAAAAAGTTCATGCGTTCGCAGAAATCTTCATATGGAAAAGGATAAGTATAGTAGTCGTTAACTTTCAGCTCCAGTGCTTTTTTCCTCCAAGCTTTATCTTCTTTAACACCAAGCAATACAATGATAAGTCCTTGCAATAAAGGGTTCTTTTTTATGTATTTTACCTGATCAAAACACYGATTGTTTTCATCAACCTCTATCAATACAATATCAGGCACGCTCAAAAAAGATTGATTGTCTAAATACCTTTTAAAATCAGCAGGATCTTCAAGGTAAGTGATATCGCCATCAAGTTCTTCAGATATCACTTCTTTCAGTAGCTTACCAAAATACACGATTTTGGCACTTACTTTATGAAATTCAATGGTTGGGGATGTCATATTTTAGTTGGTTTGGCTTCAGTTATTTGATTTTAGTTTATTAGTTGCGCTATTTTCGATTTTAAAATAACAGGATTAAATGGTTTTTCAAGGTAGCTATCTATTTTAAAAGGCATATTTTTCACTTTATCTTCTAAATCTTCTGCACCCGATAATAAAATAACGGGAGTATCTCTGTAAAGG
>NZ_JBFTNT010000366.1:0-3770 GCF_056397585.1 Pedobacter sp. 05L430
AGTATTTTATATGAAGTACTGTTAAGCTTGCCGTACAGATGTAAAAGCGGCATAAAAACCACTAAAATATGAGGCGGATGCGGCGATGCTATTTCAGCCGACTGATCCAGAATTACTCTTAAAAGATTAGATCCGGAGCGTTGCGTTCCTATAATTTGTATGCCGGTATTGGTCATTCTTGTTAGTTAAAATTAATTCAGTACCTATCCCATAAAGTGTACTGCAGTCCCTATTAGTAAAGAAATAATGATTAAGTATACAGGATTAAATTTAAATCTGAAACTTAAAATAAATGCGACCACAAATAATGCAACATTAATTGGCGTGGAAGGCACTGAGAAAAAGAGCTTTATGCCCGAAGCGATGATCATGCCCACTACTACAGGTTTTATTCCTGCCAATGCATTTTTCATCACCGTTGAGTCTGCATTATTCTTAAATATCTTTGAAACAATGATCATTAAAATAGAAGAAGGTACAAAAATAGCGATTGTTGCCAATGACGCACCGGCCACACCGGCCAATTTATAACCTGTAAAAAACGCACTTACCAGAATTGGCCCTGGTGTTAGCTGGCTAAAAGCAATGCTATCTATGAATTCCTGATTGCTTAACCACTTCAATTCTGTTACAAAGAGGGACTGCATAATCGGGATCATCACATAACCTCCGCCAAAAAGCGAAAGACTGATCCCTGAAAACACGGAGGCAATTTTAAGAAGAATCAGGTCTGTGTTTCGGTACAATCCGGAAATAAAAGCCGCATATAATAACAACAGCGATGACAAGCCTATTTTAGCACCGCTGCTCAAGCGCTCCCATGTAAATTTAGCCCCACCAGTATCAGCTAAATTGGCTAGTTTAAAATAAACACCAATTAACCCGCCAATCAGTATAAGCAACAGAATKATCAGATAGCCTTTAATGAAATAAAGTAATATTATGGAGATTAAACACAGTGCTATTTTACCGTTATGTCCTTTTACTTCCTTTAAAAATATATTTAAACCAGTAGTTAATATGATCGCACTTACAGCTGCTACTGTATAGGCCATTATACCCGAAAGATCCTTAACATGAATGTAATTAAAATAACACCACGACAGCACAAACATCAATATGCAGGCCGGAAGCAGAATCCCCAGCATGCTCACCAGTAAGCCATTTTTTTTGTGCAGATGATAACCAATATACGATACCACGTTTACTGCCAATGGTCCGGGCAATAAACTGGCAATACTAACGGCATTTAATAAGTTTTCCTGACTCAGGGTTTTGTCCTTTTCAATCATTTCCTTTTGAACAACCGCTATTAAAGCCATATGCCCACCAAAAGAAACACATCCTATTTTTAGAAAAGTAAGGAAAAGGTACTTTAAACCCGCTTCCTTTTGCACTATGCTGATATCATCCACGCTATTTCTTTGTTTTTACGGTTATCAATTATTGATTAATCCTGTTTCATTAGTCTATACATATACGCCGAGATCATCAACAAAATGGTAATCACTATCCAAAGCGTGTTGTAACCATACCTTTCTGCAATAAAAAACCCGGCTATAGGACCAACAACCTGCGCTATCGACCAGCAAAGCATATATCCCGCTGCGTACTGGCCCCTGTTAAACTCATTTGCCCTGCTCATTACAAAGGTATTGATAAAAGGCAAAGCAAACATTTCACCAAAGGTGAAGAAAACTATGCACAGGGTGCCCAATACTATAGGACTTCCAAAAGGAAGCAAAAGTACAGCGAATGAACATGCAACTAATATAGCACCTAATACTATAAAAAAAATAGGAGACCTTTTATTCTCAATCTTATGGATCATCACCATTTCAAACAGTGCAATAATGATCCCGTTGAGGCCTAATATCAAGCCTATCTCAAACTCACCTATCTTCCAAATTTCTTTATAAAATACCGGAACAACTCTAAACATCAGAAAAGAGCAGATGATAAAAACAGCGGTTAACAGCAGGAACCTGATAAATACTGCATCTTCCCAGGGCTTACGCACTACAATTCCCTTAACTTTTTCCTTTAAAGCCTTTCTATAGTCTTTAATTTTTGGCAGAAACCATAAGATGCCTAGTCCTGCAATAATACTTACCGTGCCATCAACATAAAACAACAATCTGTAATCGTAAGATGCAATTAAACCACCCATACTTACACCAACTGCCCATCCCATATTCACCGCAAGACGGTTTAAAGAATAAGAACGGGTCTGTAATTCAGGTTTGGCATAGGCTGCTATGGCTACAAAGTTCGCAGGACGAAAGGCTTCCGAAAAGAAACTGATCACAACAGCAAGCGCGCATAACGTATGGAAATGAGTAATATTTGCAAAAAAAAGAAAGAATGTACCACTAACAATAGAGGTCACTATCTGAACCGGTCTAAACCCAATTACATCTGTAAGCTTACCACCTGCTGCTGATCCCATTATAGAGCCGACGCCAAAAAGAGTGATGATTAATCCTGCATCAGAAGCTGGTCTGTGGAGCGATTGCGTTACAAACAAACCCATAAAAGGCACCGCCATATATCCACTGCGGTTGATGAGCATAACAATGCTCAAGATCCAGGTTTCGCGGCTTAAGCCAGTAAATGAAAGTTTATAAGTGCGTGCAATTTCTTTGAATAATAACATAAGTAGCGGAGCTGTGGCAAAGATAATAAAGCAATTAGTTTTTTCTATTTTAGCAAAATACTTTTACGTACATGCAGAAACTTAAAGCCATATTATTCGATTTAGATGGCACACTTATCGACTCAGAATACTTCCATTACCAATGCTGGATAGAAATCCTTGAAACCTACTCGTTATCTATGACTTATGAGGAATGGGTTAATACTTACGCAGGCTACCCACTCCCAGTCAACAGCAAAAAAATTAAAGAAAAATACAATCTCAATATTGGTCTATCTGAACTAATCCTCTGGCGGGAACGCTTAAGCAAAACCGGCTTTTCAACTAGAGATATCAATTTAATGCCCTTTGCCTTGGAAACAATACAGTTTTTTAAGCAAAAAGGACTTAAATTAGCCGTTGTTACCGCTAGCCCAAGACCAGATGTTGATCTGATCTTTGCAAGAAATGGTTTGAGCAACTACTTTGATCTTATGGTTACCAGAACCGATGTTACTTTAACAAAGCCAGATCCTGAATGTTATAATTTCTGCTGTCAGCAGCTTGGACTAAACAAGGATGAGTGCTTAGCTTTTGAGGATACAATTAATGGCCTAAAAGCTGCTAAAGCAGCCAATCTGGTTTGTTATGCTATACAAAGTGATACTTCGCAACATCCTAAGTTAGCTATTGCCGATAAAATATTTACAGACCTAAAACTTGCCAGTGAAAACGCTGCAACGCACTTCACATTATAAAAACAGACATATACTCAACGCATGCTTAAATTCAAACAACTCTTAATTCTATTGCTACTAGCTGCCACGGCCACAGTTGCGCAAGTGAGACCAGAGAAAATAGCCGACAGTCTTTACAAAGCAAAAAACTTTAAAGAAGCTGGCAGGTATTACCTAAAAGCGACCAGGCAAGTCGACTTCGAGGTTCTTAGATCAGATAATTATTATAATGCGGCATGCTGTTATGCCTTAAGTGGTCAAAAAGACAGCGCCCTGGTTTTACTTACAAACGCTGTAAATAGTGGCTATAAAAATATCGATCAAATTAAAAAAGATACTGATCTTGAATCCTTACGTTCCTTACCAGGCTGGCCTAAACTCCTAAATAGCATTAAGAC
>NZ_JBFTNT010000367.1:0-3766 GCF_056397585.1 Pedobacter sp. 05L430
GAAGAGGCCGTTACATAAATTACTGGAATGTCGTGGTTGATTTCTATAGTTTCCATGGTAAATAAAATCTTATAGATGCAATTTACCTATTGTTTTGAAGAATATTATGTTCTAGGGCTCTAAAAATCGATACCAAGCCTTAATCCGGCAGACGAAAACTTTACATTTTCTATTTTAGAACTTTGCATGGGTAATTTAAAGAAAGGTTCAAGCGTAATGGTTCTGTTTTTTAAGAAAGGATACTTGTACCCGAAAGAGATATTGATAAAGCTTTTGTATTTTTCTTTATTCTGAGGTTGATCTTCAATGTCTACCACGGATCTTTCTTCACTGGTAAAGGTTTTATCGTATACTTCTCCATTTGGATCTACAATACTTTGCGTGTGGGAAACTGTACTGACATAAGTTAGCTCACCCCTTTGTTTTATAGTTGCAAAGGCCGAAACGCCAACTTTGGCATATAGACGTTGGTTAACGTTATATCTTAGTCCTAATGGAATTTCGACCCCTGATAACCGAACGGTGGCCGATTCTAATTGTTTTTCGTCTGTAGCGCTCAGGGTCTGCCCATCATTATCTTTAAAAGCAGAGGATTCCCGATAGCCTGCGCCTAACATTATCGTGATTTTTGGATGTAAGGCATAACCTACTACGGCTTCAAATGCTAATCCCAATTTCTTTGAATTGCTAAAGTCGGTAGCCATGCCCAATCCAACTATCCAATTAGGTTCTTTTTTGGTTTTTTTAGCGCTTTCGGTTTCCTGGTATGTTGTGTAAGGAATTATTTTTTTGCTTCGAGGTGCACGAGCTGCATCAATCTGCTCTTCATTTGGTTTTGCCTGCGCTACCATGGTATTTTCAGGTATGGGTTTATCTTGTTCCGGAATCGTACTGTTTACAAGCCTAATTTTAGCTTGCTTTTTGTTAATTTGAACGGGGTGATGATTGGTTGTATTGAGCTTTTTAACCTGGACTTCTTGTATGATTTCTTTTTGCACCGGTTTAGTTTTGAACTTCACTAATGGTATCGGTTTAGGATCGGGATTGTAACTGAATAAAAAAGCAAGGCAAATTAGCAGGAGTGACGCAGCAATTCCTGAAAACCAATACCACCCGCTTGTTTTAGTTTTTGCCGGCTGTTGTTTTGAAAATGATTCCCATGAGCCTTCTTTGTAGGCTTCTTCGTTGTTTTGTAGAAGTGATTTAATCACTTCAAGCCCTCTATCCGTATGTTCCATCTTCAACAATTAAAGATTCATTATAAAGTTTTCTTAATTTTTGCTTAGCCCTGCCTAAGTATACTCTGCAGATATTTTCGGGTATACCTAAAGTTTTTGAGATCTCATCATGAGAGAATCCCTCGATTTCGAACATATTAAAGATTATCCTTTGCGACTCAGGAAGTGTATTAAGTAATTTTAAGATGTCCTCAACATACAGCTGATCTAATGCACGACTATAGATCTGTGGATGCTTTTCTTCGCCTATATCGTCAAATTCCTCGTTGATGGTTCTCCTTTTACGGAGGTAATCTATGCAATTGCGTGAGGCTATCTTTGCCATCCAACCTCGAAATGTTTTTTCGGGGTCTATTGCAGATTCTAATAGCTGAAATTGTGTGATATGATTAAATATCTTGATAAACGTATCATTTACAAGTTCTTCCGAATCACTTCTGTTGTTGATGTAACGCATGGTAACTGCCATTAAATACCCATAGTAGGTTTTATACATGACTTCCTTTGAAGCGTTTTTTTGATCAGCAACGCCTGCAATAATTTCCTTAAGCTTCGGGAGTTTTCTTAGCACTCTTCCAGGATTTATATATTCTACGCCAACTGGTATTCATAAATGGGGCTACACAAATGCTTTTATAAATAAGAAAGTGTAGCCCCAGAAATAATAGGAGGTTATTTGTTGGTAAGAACCGTTAAACCAAGTTTGGTGTCGTCTGTTGCGGCTTTAAGGCCTTTTGCATAGATCGTATATACTTTTCCTTTTTCAATTTTAACTTTTGGAAGTGTAGCAAGTACAGTTGTCTTGCCATTTTCTCTGATCTCAAAGTTGATCTCGGCGCCCACCTCTGTGGTATTGGTGAAATCGGTTGATTCTTTAAATGCTTTTTTAGCCAGAAGTACTTCTGTTTTTCCGGTAACAGCCAAATCAAGTGAGCCTGCATCAGGACTTAAGTTAATGAAACGGATTTTTGCTTTATCAGCAGCTGGAGCAGTTAGGTCATCAGCAACAAATACAAGTGCATTGCCTGTTTTATCTGCAACAAATACCGAGTAAGATTTATCTGCGGCCAGGGTTACATCGGCTTTTACAAGAATATCGGATACATCTTTTTTAGTAACGCTTAATTCCCGTTTGCCTGAACTGATTGATTGGTATTCGATTACCGTGTTGTACGTTAATGCTTTCGTATTCTTTTTTACTTTATCTACAAAGAAAGAAAGCTCAGGCGTTCCTGGCGCGGCATGGATTATTGATAAATTTGCTGGCTTAGGTGTTTGTGGATTAGGATCTTTATCCTTTTTACATGAACTAAAGATACTTGTTAACGTTAAGGCAAACACTAAAGTTTTGGCAACTGGCGATAGGTAGTTTTTTGTTGTTTTCATTTTTAAGTTTTTGTGAAATAAAATAGTGTAATGTTAATGGCCATTAACGTTATTACCCATAGAACGAGCCTCATTATGAAAAAGCAACAGGGGTAGTAAATTATTTAAATTTTTAAAGTATTTTTATACTGAACTAAGGGCCAAGTGTTATGAGTTTCGAACTATCAACCAGCGTCATTTATATTACACCTGAACATGACGAAGTCTATACTTTTATAAAGGAAATAGACAATAAACAAGGTTTGTACACCTTGGATTTTAATAATGTAGTTGTTCCTGAGAATAAGATTAAGGTAAATACACACACTAACTTTAGTGTGCCTTCCTTAATGACTAAAAACCGTATCATTAATTATCATTATGATAAACTGGTTGATAGTATTGTGCGTTTTTTGATAGATCATAATCCGGCTGAGGATTTAATGAAAATATATCGGAAGAGAGAGGTGATCTACTTTGAGCCTATAATAGATGATTCTGAAAGCCCGGATGATAAAGAGCATTTTAGGGAGCTTACAGATAAATTAAATAAACTGATAGGAATGGCAAATAGTGCTATTAAAAGCCGTTTCAACAAACATATTGTAGTTATTTTAAACTACCCTCCAAAAACGCATCATCTGCATACGATACGGATTTAGTATGGTATATGGGATACTAAAAATGATTAGAAATGACTATTTATCAAGTTTCTGCTCATGTCTATATTAGTGATAGCTTTCACTAATTAGACTTCTATGAAAACGCTAGTAATTTCTAAAATTCCTGCCTATGGCAGTTTTTCAAAAGACGTAAAAATCTTACAAGAAAGATTAATTGAGCTTGGGTTTGATCCGAAAGGTGCAGATGGAATTTATGGAATGAATACCCAGCAAGCTGTGATCTCATTACAGCTAAAAAATAAGTTACAAGGATCGGGGGTTATAGGCCCTAAAACTTTAGGCTTGTTAAAACTGGTTGTATCTGATATTTCAGTAATAACGGATAGTCCGTTGATTACCAAGGATATTAAGAACAAGAAAGACAGGCATCTTCATCCAAACATGCGCCAGCGATTAGAGGCATATCTTTTTGCAAACGGGAATATTCCGGATTTCTGGACGAATAAAAAACTAAGCTCGGTTTGCATTGCAGTACAGGAA
>NZ_JBFTNT010000368.1:0-6519 GCF_056397585.1 Pedobacter sp. 05L430
ACAACACATTGTCAGCATTCCTTCAAGGAAAATCACCTTCCTCGATTGAGCTTTTTAATCRCTTGGTTTCATGTTACCAACAATTAGGCGAGGTGAAATTCCATACTACCAAAACAATGATAGCTTTCTCATCCCGCATCAACTTCGCGTACGTTATACAGTTTGGCAAAAACTTTATTGATGTTGTATTTCCATTTAAACAACCATATGAAGACAATATGTGTTTTCGAAAAATAAAACTTGTTCCAGGTAGCGATGATTACAATCACCACCTCCGAATATATTATAAAGAAGATATAAATGACGAGGTGTTAAAGTATATGTCTATGGCTTATAAAAATGGAAACGTTAAATTATGTTAAGCACTTGACAGGATGAATGCCTTTACATAGCTTAGCGTCCTATTATTTTTAATTGACGGTATCGTATTATTAACTTATCTTTGCAGAATGTTTAAAATTAAACACGTATTACTATTAAGTTTCACCATTATAGCCCTTACTATTGCTGGTTGTAAAAGTCAGTTTGAGAAGATCAGACTGAGCAACGACGTTGCAAAAAAGTACCAGGAGGCCATGAGGCTATATAACAAAAAGAATTATTCTAAGGCATTGATCTTATTCGAAGACTTGTCTCAAAAATACAGGGGAAGAGCTGAAGCCGAGGAACTGAATTATTATTACGCACTGACTCTCTTTAAACTAAGAGATTACACAACTGCAAGATATCAATTCAAATCGTTTGCAGATAGCTATCCAACTAGTAAATATGCTGAAGAGTGTAGATATATGAGCGCTTATTGCTATTATCTGGATTCTCCAAGACCTAGCTTAGATCAGGAAAATACCTATAAAGCTATTGATGCATTACAGCTCTTTATTAACTTCTATCCAAAAAGTGAACGTGCTGTAGAGGCTGCAAAATACATTGGTATTCTGCGTACTAAACTTGAAGACAAAGCGTATGCAAATGCAAAAATGTATTACGAAATAGGTGGCAATGGTGGTGAAGCATCTAACTACAGAGCAGCTGTTATAGCACTAAAAAATGCACAAATCGATTATCCTGATATTAAATATTCAGAGGAAATGGATTTATTAATGATCAAATCACAGTACGCTTTTGCTAAAAACAGTATTGAGGAGCGTCAGGAAGACCGCTTCACAGAAGCAATTACTTATGCCAATGAATTTGCAGAAGCGCATCCTGAAAGTAAATACTTAAAGGAAGCAAACGCCTTAAAGAAAGATAGTGAATCTGGAATAGAAAGTGCTAAACGCTTTATAGCTGAACGCCTTGCTAATTATGAAAAATATAAATCTCAATTAACAAAAGAAGCTAAAAGAGATAGTTCTGCAATTAATACAATTAAAACCCCCAACAGATAATGAGTACGAATAAACCCGCAATACCAAATACTACGGTTACTAGAAATGTTAATGATCTGGATCAAAAAACCGGAAACATCTATGAGTCTTTAGTAATTATTTCTAAAAGGGCTAATCAGATTTCTAATAACATGAAAGAAGAGCTTCATGGCAAATTAGCCGAGTTTGCATCTTCTAATGATAATCTTGAAGAGATTTTTGAGAACAGAGAGCAAATTGAGATCAGTAAGCATTATGAGCGTTTACCAAAACCTTCATTAATTGCTATTGATGAATTTCTGAACGACAAAATTTATTACAGAAATCCCGCTAAAGAGCAACAATAATATCACGCATAGGTATTAAATTGCATCAATGCATTATAAACCATGCTAAAAGATAAAAATATTATTCTAGGCGTTTGCGGCAGCATTGCAGCATACAAATCAGCAACCCTGGTAAGGCTACTGGTAAAGGCTGGCGCAAACGTCAAAGTAATTCTCACTGCAGATGCGGCAAACTTCATCACTCCGCTCACACTTGCAACACTATCAAAACATCCTGTTTACACTCAATACTTTGAAGAAGAAACCGGAGTTTGGAGTAATCATGTAGAATTAGGTCTCTGGGCGGATTACATGCTCGTTGCGCCCGCAAGCGCAAATACGTTAGCAAAAATGGCTACTGGATTGTGCGACAATCTACTAACTGYAGTTTACCTTTCAGCAAAGTGTCCTGTTTTAGTTGCACCGGCAATGGATTTGGATATGTGGAAGCATGAAACCACTCAAACCAATATAGATAAACTATTGTCATACGGCAATCTTCTCATTTCTCCTGGCAAAGGAGAATTAGCTAGCGGCCTATATGGTGAAGGCAGAATGGCTGAACCTGAGGAAATCGTTTCATTTCTATTAGAAACAATACGTAAAGATCTTCCATTGCTTGGGAAACAAGTGCTGGTAACAGCAGGACCTACTTATGAAGCTATAGATCCTGTACGCTTTATCGGAAATCATTCATCTGGCAAAATGGGTTTTGCTATTGCAGACCAGTTTTCTCGCTTAGGTGCTGACGTAACATTAATTACAGGACCAACAGCTGAAAAAAGCTCACAACAACTCAAAAGAATAGATGTTGTAAGCGCAGCTCAAATGCTAACTGCATGTCAAAAAGAATTCCCTACTGTACAAATTATGGTAATGAGTGCTGCCGTTGCTGATTATACACCAGTAACTACCGCTAGTCAGAAAATAAAAAAAACCAGCGGGGAGTTCAACCTGGAGTTAAAAAAGACAGAAGATATTCTGGCTACTTTAGGCAGACTAAAAACAGAAAATCAAATACTTGTTGGCTTTGCCCTTGAAACTGAAAATGAGGAAGAACATGCAAAGGACAAGCTTACAAGGAAAAATCTTGATCTCATTATCCTAAATTCCTTAAATGACAAAGGAGCAGGTTTTAAGATGGATACCAATAAAATAACTATCTTTAATAAAGCATTTGAGAAGACAGTTTTTGAAATGAAATCAAAAACTGAGGTTGCCAAAGACATTTGCAATGAAATTTTAAAGCTTGTTTAAGCATGAAAAAACGCTACTTACTTATCTTACTTTTCTTTTTTATTTGCCAAACCTTTGTTAATGCTCAGGAATTAAATGCAAGAGTTCAGGTACAGGCTCCTACTATCCCTAATACTTATATTTCCAATCTTAGTTCTTTACTAAGTTACTACGCTTATACCATTATTGGCTTAGATAAAGATAGTTTTAGTCACCTTGGCGGCACTCCTTTCTATAAGAGGGCCTCTACCATTCTAAACAATGCTCAGGTATCTGGAAATAAAGGCTGGAAAGCCTTTGATGGGTTACGCAACCGCTACTGGCTAAATGAAAATCTACTTAATAAAACCTTTGAAGAACTTAGAGTATTTATTTACGACTATCATTTTAACGGGCTTGATCGCTTGCAAGAAAATACCGGCCGTGGAGTAAAAAAAATGATAACCCTACTTAGTGGACTAAAACAAATGGACAAACAGAAATTAGGTTCTATTTTTCCCAACTTCTACTTTTCTACAAAAGCAGATGAGATTGTGAATGTCTTTTCTATTTCTACCGGAGATCCATCTGATCGTATAAAAGCATACAACCTGCTTGTCCAAATTGATCCCGCCAACATCAATAAATACGAAACGCTTAATCAGGCAATTGCCCCTCTTAATCAAGGTCTTAAAAACAATTAAAAAAAAATGTTAAAAATATTTTGTTTATACGAATACATTCGTACATTTGAATACGAAACAATTCGTATAAACAAAATATGGCAGCATCAATAAACCTTAAGCCTACAGAAAGTGAACTAGAGATCTTACAGATATTGTGGGAAAAGGGTAATTGTACGGTTAGAGACGTTCATGAGATTTTAGAGAAAAGCAAAGAGTCTGGTTATACCACTACGCTAAAACTAATGCAGATTATGCACGAGAAGGGACTTGTTAAACGCGACACGTCTTCTAAAACTCATATTTATACGGCACTTCTCAATCAACAAAAAACAGAACAGCATCTCGTAAATAAAATGATCGATAATGTTTTTAACGGATCGGCGGCGAGATTAGTAATGCAAGCACTTGGGAACCACACCGCAAGTAAAGATGAAATTGATTCGATAAAAAAATATCTTGACGAATTAAGTAAGTAATAAACCTAAAGAACCAACTATAAACACATGGAAGCAATAGTAAACAACCTCATTAAAGCTACCGGATGGAGCATCTTCCACTCTCTATGGCAAGGCGCCATCATTTATGGTATATTGGTAGCTGTTACAAGTGCATTTCCTAAAATTGATGCAAAAATCAAGCACAATATGGCCTATGGTGCATTGTGCCTTATATTTCTGGGGTTCTGCATCACATTCTTTACACTGTTTAAACTTCCGGTAAATAGTGTTGCGATTGCGTCTAATCAAATTTCCAATGTACAGCAATCCGAATACCTTATTCATTTGCCTCAGGATATGAGTAGCATAACAGAGAACTTTTTCCCTTATCTGGTTAGCATATATAGCATTGGCATATTGTTTCAGCTATTTATCCTGGCTATTGGCTATAAGAAATTACTAGATTTAAAATGGGCTGACCGTACTCCCGTTCCAGCTTCATGGCGCCCGGTTTTTGAAACTATGGTGGCTAAATTAAATCTTCGTCAGAATATTGAATTCTATTTATCCTCAAGGGTAAATGTTCCACTGGTTATAGGTTATTTAAAACCAGTGGTATTATTTCCAATTGCTTTGGCATCTCAGCTTGATATAAAACAAGTTGAAGCAATATTAATTCATGAGCTTTCGCACATACGAAGAAACGATTATCTATTAAATTTAATAAAAACCGGTATTGAAACCATACTCTTCTTTAACCCATTTGTATGGCTGGGCGGCCGACTAATCAATATAGAACGTGAACATGCTTGTGATGATCTTGTTCTAAAATTTACTGGTAGCCCACTAACCTATGCACATGCACTTTTAAAACTTGAAATATTAAAAAACAAAACCACTCCTGCCCTCTCAATGGCAGCAACTGGAAAAGATCAACATTTGTATCAACGCATTAAAAGAATTACGGACATGAAAACCAATTATATGAATGCCAAACAGCAGATTTTGGCTATAACATTAACAATAGCGACTATAGTATCCTTAGCTTGGATTAGTCCTGCAAAAAAAGCTCCTGCTATAAATAAGGCCAATCAACATAACAAAAAGGTTGATATAGAAGGAATAGCTATAAAATCAAAAATACAGACACTATTAGCACCAGTTGCTAACGAGGACTGCGATAATGACCTTGTAAAAACAGATACCACAAAGAAAAAAAACAAGTTCAAAATTGTTACCGTTGACGCTAAAGGGAATAAAAAAGAATATAACTCGCTTAAAGAAATGCCTGATAGTTTAAGGCAGGAAGTAGTTAATGAATCATTTATGAATGATTTTAAGTTCGATTATAAGTTTAATCTTKACTCGGTAACAAAGGTAAGCATGGCTTACATAAAATCGCCTGAATTTCAGCAACAGATAAAAGATGTTCAAAAAAATGCCGCAGAAATGGCGAAGCATTTCGATTCTCCTGAATGGAAAAAACAACAGGCAGAGATTCAGCAAAAAGCCATTGAAATGAGCAATCAGATAAACTCAAAAGAGTTCAAGCAACAACAAGAAATGGCATTTAAAATTGCTCAGGATATGCGCAAGAAATTTGATTCGCCAGAATGGAAAAAGCAGCAAGCTGATATTCAGAAAAATGCTGCAGAAATGAGCAAAAAGTTTAATTCTGATGAATGGAAAAAACAACAGGCCGAGATGAAGAAAAACATTGATCTGATGCGTGAAAAGATAAATTCTCCTGAATTTAAAAAACATATTGAGGAGATGAAAGARCTACAAAACTCACCTGAGTATAAAGAGCTGAAAAGAAAATTTGACAATGGAATTGATAGCATTAAAAAAGAAAAAAGGAATTAAAACAGATATAGACCTGAATTGATCAAACACAGATCACACAAATTATTAAACCACACAATAAAATTAGATTGAGGGCAGAAGAGAAATCTTCTGCTTTTTTGTTTGTAAGAATAAACATCCATTGATTAAGTTTTCATAATTTAGCAGAGTAATATGCTACAAAAACTTTCTATTCGTAACTATGCTTTAATAGATAGTGTTGATTTGGAACTTAATAAAGGTTTAAATATCATCACTGGCGAAACAGGTGCCGGTAAGTCTATCATGCTTGGCGCACTCTCCCTTATATTGGGTCAGCGTGCCGAAACTAAGTATTTCTTTAATCAGGACAAAAAATGTATTATCGAGGGGCAATTTCTGCTTAGCGACACTACATTACAATCTCTTTTCGAAGAAAACGATATTGACTTTTATAACGAAAGTATTTTAAGGAGGGAAATATCCACAGATGGAAAGTCTAGAGCATTTATAAACGATACTCCCGTTACGCTTACTGTAATGAAGCAAGTTGGCGAGAAACTCATTGACATACACTCTCAGCATGCTACACTAGAGGTAAACGACCCTGGCTTTCAGCTGCTAGTGGTAGATACCCTGGCAAATCATCAATCCTTGTTGGCTC
>NZ_JBFTNT010000369.1:0-3746 GCF_056397585.1 Pedobacter sp. 05L430
GTGGTAAATTACTAAAAACACCAGCCTTAACTACTGCTGCAAGCCTGCTAAAACGTAAGGCAGAGCTTAATTTAGATAAGGATGGTAATGTTAATGGCAAGTTGCACACCGACTTTAGTGGCTCCCAGTATGATAATTATCGTCGTATCATTAGTAAGCCTTCATCTGAGCAGTTAAAATTGCTAAAAGAAGAGTATGATATTGACAATATTGATTTTAACAATCTTAAACTTGCTCAAAGAAAGGATAGCAATCCTGTAACCTCAGAGTCCTTAGATCTAACTATTCAGAGGTATGCACCCCGTACAAATGACAGGATCTATATGGTACTTAATGCGTTCAACAAAACCAACTCCATTCCAGAAGTTAGAAACAGAACATTACCTGTATATGTGAACAGGGGCTTTACAGATGAAGATGAGATAATATATAACCTTCCCGAAGGATATAGTATTGAAGCTAAACCTAATGACAGGGAAATTAAATCGCCATTTGGCAGCTATGCTGTAAAGGTTACAATGGAGGGTAAAAAGCTGATATATAACAGAAAATTTGTTTTGAATAATGGGACGTACCCCGCTGACAAATACGAAAGCTTTATGCGCTTTTTTAGTGACGTAAGTAGTTCAGATAATAGTAAGGTGATTTTTAAAACGAATTAACTTAGAAATATAATTCCAAGGGCTATTCCGATAATCATGATTAGGTACATCAGAATTTCGGTTGTAGCAAAGCGTTTGTACTTATTCCAAAAGGAATCTTGTTTATGTTCTGACATAGTTTAGTTTCTAAAAGAACCTGCTTTAACCATTGTTTTTTGGTAAGCAGGAAGGGTTAAATCGTCGACCACTACCCCACGGGTTGTAGATGCATGAACAAAATAAGTGTCGTTAAGATATATTCCAACATGATCTACAGCACCACCGCCAAAAGAGAAAAAGATAAGATCTCCTTCTTTTAACTGACTAATGCTTTTTTCTTTGATTGTTTCGGCCTGATCGCGGGACCTCCGAGGTAAGCTATTCCCATAAATGTCTTTTTGCAATAAGAAAGCAAAACCTGAACAATCAATACCACGTTTATCTAATCCGCCCAAACGGTACCTTACCCCTGTCCAATCGTTAATAAAGCGATACAATTGCTTGCTTTTTAAATGAGACATAGCATAAGCAATCTTAGATGCTGAATTTGGGTTAGGTTTTACACTTGCTTTTCTTGAACCGCAGGAAGACAACACGATTAACATAAGTACAAATAGTACAGCTTTAACATTGTTTTTCTGCGTATTCAAAATCATCATAGCCTTTATTGTTTTATTATTCGTTGTATTTCATCGAGCTTTAAAAGCGCTTCAACCGGAGTAAGTATATTTACATCCAGGTTGTTAAGTGTATCTCTTATCTTCACTAAAACGGGATCATCAATAGCAAACATCTGCAACTGATAGGCCTGATTTTGAACCTTCTTAATGCTATCTTTAATGCTTTGCCCTTCGGTTCTGTCTATTTCAAGTTTTTTAAGGATCTCATTTGCCCTATTGATCAGTTTAGGAGGCATACCGGCCATTTTAGCAACATGTATACCAAAACTGTGTTCGCTTCCACCGGGCACTAGTTTACGCAGGAAGATCACCTTATTTGAGACCTCTTTAATAGATACATTAAAGTTTTTAACGCGGCTCATTGTGTTGGCAAGTTCATTTAACTCATGATAATGGGTAGCAAACAATGTTTTTGGTCGCGCCGTTGGATGCGTGTGCAGAAACTCTGCGATTGCCCATGCAATAGAAATACCATCGTAAGTACTTGTTCCCCTACCAATTTCATCTAGCAGAATAAGACTGTTATCCGATATATTGTTTAGGATACTTGCAGTTTCATTCATTTCCACCATGAATGTACTTTCGCCTGAAGAAAGATTATCGGACGCACCTACACGTGTAAATATTTTATCTATTAGCCCTATACTTGCAGCCTTTGCCGGCACAAAACAACCCATTTGGGCCATTAGAACAATGAGACCTGTTTGTCTTAATATGGCCGATTTACCCGACATATTGGGACCGGTGATGATGATGATCTGCTGAGTATCGTTGTCTAAAAATACATCATTGGTGATGTACTCCTCACCTACAGGTAGCCTTTTTTCAATTACCGGGTGCCTGCCACCTTTGATATCTAATGCTTTACCTGTAGTAATTTCGGGCTTAACATAGTGATTTTTAATAGCCAGCTGTGCAAAGCATAATAGCACATCTAATTGAGCTATCTGGAAGGCATTTAACTGAATCTGCTTAATATATGCAGCAACCTGAGACACCAATTCATTATATAAACGGATTTCTATCTGCTGAATTTTTTCTTCGGCTCCAAGTATCTGTTCTTCGTATTGCTTTAGTTCGGGTGTAATGTATCTTTCTGCATTTACAAGTGTTTGTTTCCTGATCCAATCTGCAGGCACCTTGTCTTTATGGGTATGAGTAACTTCCAGATAATAACCAAAAACATTGTTAAAGGCTACTTTTAATGACGGGATACCAGTGATGGCAGCTTCTCTCTTTTGTATTTCAACAAGGTAATCTTTACCGCCAAAAGCTATTTTCCTAAGCCTGTCAAGATCTTCATCGATACCCTCAGCTATTACATTCCCTTTGATTAATACAGCAGGAGGATCTTGCTGTAATTCTCTTTCGAGTTTTTCTCTGATGGTTAAACATGGATTTAACTGATCTGCAAGAACAGATAAGAAAGGGTTTTTCACTTCTTCTGCTATCTTTTTAACAGATTCTATATGATACAGTGCCTTTTTTAGCTGACAAAGTTCCCTTGGACCTACTTTTTGCAACCCTACTTTGGAAATCAGCCTTTCTAAATCGCCTATCTGTTTAATGTGCGTCAAGAACTCTTCTAAAAGCGGTTCCTTTTTAATCAGAAACTCTACTACACCTAAACGTTCCTGTATTGGTTTTAATTCCTTTAATGGCATTATGATCCACTTGTGCAGCAAACGAGCACCCATTGGGGTTGATGTTTTATCAAGCACTTCGAAAAGTGTAATGGCATTATCGTTTGTAGAACTAACCAATTCCAGGTTTCTGATGGTAAAGCGATCTAACCATACATATTTATCTTCTTCTAAACGAGAGATCGAAGAAATGTGCTTTAAATTGCGGTGCTCAGTTTCGTTCAAATAATGAAGCACTACTCCAGCAGCTACAATACCGGTTTGCAGTTTATCAACTCCAAATCCTTTTAAAGAAGCTACTTCAAAATGTTTGGTTAAAATCTCATTTGCATAATCGTTGGTAAATGCCCAGTCATCCAAATGGAAAGTATAAAACTTGTCGCCAAAATTCTCAAGGAACTCTTTTCTTTTACTTTTCTGGAAAACTACTTCATTTGGTTTAAAGCCTTGCAAAAGCTTATCTATGTATTCTGCGTCGCCCTGTGCAACCAGAAACTCACCCGTTGAGATATCAGCAAAAGAGACACCTATTGAATTCTTATCGAAATAAACCGCAGCCAGATAATTGTTAGATTTTTGGCTTAATATATTGTCATTGTACGCTACTCCTGGTGTAACCAGTTCCGTAACCCCTCTTTTAACAATTGTTTTAGTTGTTTTAGGGTCCTCAAGCTGGTCGCAAATAGCCACTCTCTGGCCTGCCCTAACTAACTTAGAAAGATAATTATCTAATGAATGATGGGGAAAACCAGCTAATTCCAAAGCGCCATTTGGCCCTGTAC
>NZ_JBFTNT010000370.1:0-3742 GCF_056397585.1 Pedobacter sp. 05L430
GACTTCTATTGCATTGAATTTCATCGTACTGAAGTGCGTTGCAATGGCTTATTGTTCAACAACATCTACATCGATCCAATTGTAATACTAACAGAAAAAGAAGCAAAGGTATTTGATAAATTACTGGATGATTTAAAAGAAGAATTAAACAACGAAACCCTGTCGGATATAGTACCACGCGCGTATCTGCAACTCTTTTTAGCCAAATCGAGCAGCATTAAGATGAATGCGGTTTCTAATAAAAATAACGATAGCGAAAGAGATGAACTTATGGAGCAGTTTAGCCAGTTGTTGGATGAGCATTTTCTTAATCTCCGTAAACCAGCTGACTATGCCGAATTATTATCCATGTCTAGAGACAATTTTACCAGGCGCTGTACCCGTTATTTCAGAAAGTCACCCTCGCAATTAATTCAGGAAAAATTAATGCTTGAGGCAAAAAAACAACTTCATTTAACCAGGCAAAGCATTAAAGAAATTGCCTATAATTTACAGTTTCAGGACGAGTTTTATTTTAGTCGCGTGTTTAAAAAATTCACAAAAGTTTCGCCACAAGTATTCAGAGATAAAACCGGTATCTCCATTGTGGCGGATATGTCCAAGGATTAACCCCTTTTGTCCATGTACTACTTACCCGGGTTGCTATAGATTTGTATAAAAATCAATAGCATGAAAAATTCAATCATAAATACAATAGCCAATCTTGATCAATTAGGTAAAAATGCAATCCGTTTTGGAATCGTTATCGTCTTTCTTTGGATAGGTGGTTTAAAGTTTTTTACATATGAGGCTGATGGCGTTGTTCCTTTTGTGGCCAACAGCCCATTTATGTCTTTCTTTTACAACCATCCTGATGAGTATAAAAGCCACATGAATAAAGAAGGCGACTTGATTCCAGCGAACCATCAATGGCATATAGCAAATAACACGTATGGCTTTTCGGCGGGCTTAGGGGTATTCTTAATTACGCTTGCTATTTTGGTTTCCCTACATAAAGTAGCTCCTTTAGCTAGTATGATCGGCAGTGCACTTATATTCTTAATGTCGGTTGGCACATTGTCTTTCCTGGTTACTACTCCCGAAAGCTGGGTACCGCATTTAACAGATGAACAATGGGGATTCCCCTATTTATCTGGTCGTGGGCGATTAGTTATTAAAGACATTGTGATACTTGGTGGCGCCATTATTACAATGAGTGAATCTGCAAGGCTTTATCTTAAAGAGAAAAGCAGTAAGACTAATTTGGTCTCATAAATCTAAACGAAAGTGCAGTTCCAGTACCTAATACAGCACCCGCTGCCACATCTGTTGGGTAATGAACGCCTAAGTATAAACGCGAAAAGCTAACAGACCCAGCCCATAAATATGCAGGCGCAATTACGTACCATTTAGGGTACGCCTGAGATAAAGCAGTAGCAGTTGTAAACGATGTAGAGGTATGCCCGGATGGAAACGAATAATGCGAAGGCTGATAAACAGCATTAATTTTAACATTGGCAAGAAATGGTCTTGGACGTTTAACGGCTTTTTTAATTAACATAGTAACCAGCGCATTAACAGCCGAACTACTCACAACATATAAAGCATTTTGCCGCATTTCTTTGTCCTTGCCAATTACACCAGCGGCAAACAAGCCTACTGGAACACCTACGTTAACTAAATCATTGTTTTTAGATAAGAACATAAAGAAGCCTGTTTTCTCAGGTGTTCTGGTTTTTGAAAGATCAATAAGTATCTGATCGTCCAAACGTTGCAATCCGTTTTGAGCAAAACCATGCAACGGTAAAGACATTAAACCAATTTGGATTACCAGTAAATATTTAAAGTATTGTATTTTCAATGTTTAGTCCTCCTTTGCTTAATAAATTTGTACGTACCGTATTACGATTCTAAAAACAGATCAAAATAACAGTTAGTTTCTGAATATACCATCATAAGTATATCACTTAATTAAAAATTACTGTTTGTTTATCATGGTGCTCATTAACCATTTCTTTCAAAAAGATTTCCTGAATTTGCATGACCTCTTCCAGATACATTGTTTTCTTTCTTGTGCCAAAATACAATGTATTCTCTATTACATTATAGCCATCCCATATTTGTTTAACGTTACCCGAATCAAGTTCTTTTTTAGAAAGAAAATCGGGAATAACAGCAATTCCCTCACCCCCACTTAAACAACGGATAATTGAGCTCATGTTAGGTACAATGTAATTAGGTTTAAAATCAGGTCGTTTACCAAAATTTATATGCCAAAACCTGCGTAAATGCTCCATATCTCCGGCTGTTCCGTACCATGTTTGGCGTTTTAACCAATCCTGTATACCGTTCAGATCTCTGCTTTTTAGCAAAGGATCAAGCTCTTCTGTTGATGTTTTTGCCCCGCCAATTACCACTATTCTTTCTTTAAAAAATGGTGTATAAATCAATCCCTTGTAATCTCCTTTTTGCGGCGTAATAATCAAATCCAGAATACCGTTATCCAGGTCACTAAGCATTTGAGGATAGTCTCCAAACTTAATAATTACATTAAAATCCAAACTCGGTAAATAAGACTCAAGTGTGAACTGGAAGGTTTCAAAGCACATACCAATACTTATAGTAGGCTTTTCCTTTTCCGTACTTTTATGGAAGTGGCGCTCTGCTTCTTCGAGTTTACACAATGATTCCTGTATATAATTGTAAAGTATCTTTCCGCGTTCGGTAGACACCATTTTTCTCGACGTCCGATCAAAAAGCTTGTACCCAACATACGATTCCAATGAGCTTAAATGTAAACTCACACCAGGTTGCGAAACATACAACGACTCGGCCGCACCTGTGAGTGTACCTGTTTCATAAATAGCCTTAAAGGTTCTGAACCATTCTAAATTAACCATAACAACATATCATAATTATGATACAAAGGTATGATTTATATTATTTTAATAGTAACATATCTAGCCGTAATTTTGTCATCACAATTAAGAAGTAAAATCAATTCTATTAAAATGGAAACAAAAAAAATATTTGTAATTAACGGAGGACAGGTCTTTGGGCATTCTGGAGGCCGTTTTAATAAAACAATTTTTGATACCACACGTCAGTTTTTTAATGACAAAGAAGGATTTGAAATCAGATCTACCGATATCAATGATGATTATGATCCAAAACAGGAAGTAGAGAATTATGTATGGGCTGATATTGTTATTTACCATACTCCTATCTGGTGGTTTCAGGTACCTAACGGATTAAAAAAATATATTGACGTGGTTTTTACAGAAGGTCACCAAACCGGAATTTATCATAGCGATGGACGTTCATCTCAAAACCCAACTATTAATTATGGTACAGGCGGTATGCTGCATGGCAAAAAATATATGGTCACCTCATCATGGAATGCTCCGAAAGAAGCTTTTACCCTACCGGGAGAATTCTTTAATGAAACCAGTGTTGATGATGGAGCATTATTCGGTTTTCACCGTATGAATGCCTTTACAGGGATGAAACCATTGCCTGGCCTGCACTTTCACGATGTAGAAAAGAATGCTAATATTGTAGCCGATCTTGAAAGATACACAACACATTTAAACAACATTTTTATAAATAAAGAACATGAGCATTTATCTAACAGCAATTTCCAGAGCGAAGCCACAACACATTGAGCAGTTTAAAGCACTTTTATTAGCACTGGTTGTAGAATCGAGAAAAGAAGAAGCCTGTATTCAATACGATCTTCATCAATCAAGTGACGATCCTGCTT
>NZ_JBFTNT010000371.1:0-3742 GCF_056397585.1 Pedobacter sp. 05L430
GCAATAAGAATACTTGTCTTGTCATTCATTATTCTACCTAAATTATTCAGGATCTCTTCTTCGGTTCTTGTATCGACAGCCGAAAGGCAGTCGTCAAATATGAGGATCTTCGGTTCTTTGATCAGTGCACGGGCTATGGAAACGCGTTGTTTCTGTCCGCCAGACAAGGTGATTCCTCTTTCACCAAGCATAGTCTCAAATTTAAGCTCAAAATCGATAATGTTGTGATAAACGGCAGCATTCTTTGCAGCTGTTTCAACTTCTTGGTCATTAACCGTATCAAGACCAAAAGCGATGTTATTTTTAATTGTATCAGAAAATAAAAACACTTCCTGAGGTACAAAACCTATCTGGTTGCGATAATCTTGCAAATTAAGGTCTTTTAAGCCCTTGTCGTCAATTATTATCTTACCGCCGTCCACATCATACATCCGCATCAATAAATTAGCCAGCGTTGATTTTCCAGAGCCTGTTCGGCCAATAATTGCTACGAACTGTCCTTGTTCAATTTCAAAGCTTACATTTTTTAAGGCTTCTATGCCGGTATCTGGATAAGTGAAACTTACATTCTCAAATCTGATATTTCCATTTATTACTCTTTTTTCCTGCGTATTAGAATTAATATCGGGCTTAAGCTGTAAAAATTCATTAATTCTTTTTTGCGATGCGGAAGCCCTCTGGATAAGAGTAGTTACCCAGCCAAGCATGGAAACAGGGAAGGTTAACTGGTTAACATATACAATAAACTCTGCAATGTTTCCTGCAGTTATGGAACCATTGATCACTTGCTTTCCGCCAACATAAATAGTAAGGATAGTACTTAAACCCACAAGCAGAAGCATGGTAGGATAAAATAGCGCCTGCACTTTAACAAGGCTCATCGCGCTGTTCTTATAACCTTCACTTTCGGCCGCAAACACTTTTTTTGTATGTGTTTCACGAACATATGATTTTATGACCCTTATACCCGAAAATCTTTCCTGTACAAAACTAGATAGATTGGAAAGCTGCTCCTGAATGAGTTCACTTTTCCGATTGATCATTGTATTCACAAAATAAATTATGATAACCAATGCCGGCAGTGGCAACAAACAAAAGATAGCCAGTGTGGCGTTAACAGAGAACATGGCATAAATGACCAGCAAAAAGAGAACACCCGTATTTATGGCGTACATAATTGCCGGCCCAACATACATCCTTACTCTGTTTACATCTTCAGTAGCCCGGTTCATCAGGTCGCCTGTATTGTTTCTGCGATAAAAACCCAGACTTAGTTCCTGATAGTGTGCATAAATCTCGTTTTTCATATCATATTCAATGTGCCTGGACATGAGTATGATCGTTTGGCGCATAAAAAATAGAAACAGTCCCCTTAGCAGGTAAAGCACCAAAACAAGTGCGCCAAAGTACAGCAAACTATAAGAGAAAATATCGTAAATAACCTCTCGGCGCTCAAATCCGTAAAACAAACCATAAATCTGGATGTTCTCCGTAATTAAATTGAACGCATGGCCAATAACCTGAGCCGGGATTACACCAAAAATATTTGATATAATCACGAAGAAAACTCCTGGAATAATCCACCATTTATATTTATAAAAGTACTTGTTTAAAAACCGGAGGTGTTTCATGAGGAGGTAAAGTTAGCCAAATGAAGATAAATTTTTTAAAGACTTTAGTTAAAACAATGTAAATAATGTTTTTTTGACTAGTTTTGCGGCTTATCTGATAAACAAAATTATATGTCTGGTAATAGTTCTATCGTAAATTCAGTTTTAGATCAAATTGGTGCCTCTGGGCATAAAAAGGTTGTTTATTGTAATGATCCCGATACCGGTTTAAAAGCGATTATTGCTATTCATGATACTACATTGGGCCCTGCAATAGGAGGTACAAGAATGTGGAATTATGCTACCGAAGCTGAAGCACTTGAAGATGTGCTCAGATTATCAAGGGCAATGACATATAAAGCGGCTATCACCGGCCTTAATTTAGGGGGTGGTAATGCTGTAATCATTGGTGATTCTTATAAAGGAAAATCAGAAGCCATGATGCGCAGCTATGGCCGATTCATCAAAAATCTAAACGGAGAATTTATTACTGCTGAAGATGTTGGTACCAATACAAGAGATATGGAATATATCCAAATGGAAACCAAACATGTTACAGGAGTTCCTGAGTCATTAGGAGGAGCAGGTAATCCGGCACCAACTACAGCAAAAGGGGTTTTCCTGGGTATTAAAGCCTGTGTTAAAGAGGTTTTTGGTACTGATATGCTTGCTGGTCGTTCAGTTGTGGTACAAGGTATAGGTAACGTTGGAGAGCACTTGGTTGAGTTACTAAGAGCAGAAAATGTAGAGGTTTACATTAGTGATATTAATGAAGATCGTTTGCAACATGTAGCACGTACCTATAAGGCCAAACCAATTTCTGCAGATAAAATTTTTGGATTAAATGCCGATATTTATGCTCCATGTGCGCTTGGGGCTACGGTAAATTCTAAAACCATTGAAAAAATGAAGTTTGCTATTATTGCGGGTTCTGCTAACAACCAATTAGCTGATGAACAATTGCATGGTAAGCTTCTGTTAGATAAAGGAATTTTATTTGCTCCTGATTATCTGATCAATGCCGGTGGTTTAATCAGTTGTTACTCTGAGCTTACAGGATATGGTAAAAAACGTACAATGCAGCTTACAGAGAACATTTACAATGCTACACGCGATGTAATTAAAATGTCTAAAAAGGATAATATTCCAACAATATGGGCAGCTAACCGCATTGCAGAACAAAGAATAATAGATATAAAGAAAATAAAATCATCATTTTAATAAACAGGTAATTTACCACTCGTTCTTACATTCATGTTAAACAGAAGGCACTTAAGAATTAAAGCTTTGCAAAATATATTTGCTTGGCACATGACAGACAAAAGAGATTTAGCTTCAGCAAAGAAGGCTCTTATGCACAGTATTGATAATGTATATGAAATGTACATATGGATGCTTTCACTTTTAGTAGAGGTTACGGAATATACCGGTGTTGATGCAACAGAACGTGCTAACAAGCACCTGCCTACTGCAGAAGATCTTAATCCGAACTTAAAATTGCAAAACAATAAATTTGCAGTTACTTTAAAGAACAATCCGGACTTCGTTGCTGCTGTAAATAAATACAAAATCAACTGGATGGCGGATCCTGAATTTGTAAAAGCAATTTTTAACTCTTTGAAAGTTACTCCGGAATACACTGCTTATTTAGCAGATGAAGTAAATGATCTGGAAGAATCTAAAACCATTATCAAATACATTTTTAGAAAAATTATTCTTAAAAGCCACAATATTATACAGGCATTTGAAGATAAATTTATCAATTGGTCTGTTGACAAAGAGGTAATGCAGGGAATGGTTGCTAAAACCATCAAAAATTTTACATCAGAAGACGCATTTGCAAACAAACTTACGCCGATCAGTCAGGATTGGGACGAGGATAGCAAATTTGTTGAAGATTTATTTATCTATACCCTTAGGAATGATAAAGATTATCAGGCGCTTATTGCAGAACGTACAAAAAACTGGGAGTCTGAGCGTATTGCCTTAATGGATACAATATTGATGAAGATGGCAATTTGTGAACTGCTAAATTTCCCGTCAATACCTGTTAAGGTAACTATAAATGAATATCTGGATTTATCAAAAGATTACAGTACACCGAAAAGTAATTCATTTATTAACGGTATCTT
>NZ_JBFTNT010000372.1:0-3738 GCF_056397585.1 Pedobacter sp. 05L430
GGACCGCAGTCATCTTGTTAATTTCCGTGTGTCCTATTGACTTTCTTACTATTTTGAAAACCGCAGAAGTTAACAAACGAATTGCCCAGAAAAACTTTGTACAATATGGCTTACGGAATCCAACTACGCTAATACTGGAAATCATCGCTTAGTCAGATACGAGTTTCGCTTTACAGTTGCTGCGAGCTGCTCCTTTAACGCTATATCTTTTTCTGCTAAAACCGTATCATTAGACATTAACGGTATGTGCTTATCCCAGTAATACCTGAGAGATAGGTGATTTAAGCAGTTTTACGAAATCAACTTGAGGAATTGCAAAAACAGTGAAACTTAGATATCCCTGTAGTCTTACTTTTCAGCTACTTAAATCAGCAATATGTCTACAAAAACCACGATTCAGACGACCATTAATTAAAACCAATTAACGAAAATAGAAATTTGCGCCCGAATGCGGCTTTACAAGCAAATTGGTGAATGTAACTGCATTGAAGTTGAATATGAGAACTATTAAAACTATCTGTTTTGCATTTTTTCTTGCCCTAACATATCACCATGTTTCTGCACAACAACTATCAATGTTCGAGATTACTGGACAATTATCCAACCTCAAACCAGATCAGCTCAGCGGCATTAGTGTAAATTTAATAAAAGCTGAGACGAAAAAGCTGGTAAAAATTGAGTTTCCAGATACTGCCGGAAAATTCATTTTTAATCAAATAGAAAAAGGAAATTACCATGTTGTCGTTAAAAGTCTTGCTTTCAAGAATTATGAATCTAACCTCATTGTTTTGACTCAAAATTTTAATCTCGGTGATCTTCACCTTGTTGCCAAGGTACATGCATTAGATGAAGTAAATATCGTTGGTAATAAGCCTTTCATCCAACAACAACATGATAAAACAGTATTGAATGTCGCAAGTTCCATTGCCGCCACAGGAAGCAATGCACTAGACCTACTTAGTAAAGCACCCGGTGTTAATGTAGATCCCAGCGAAAATATATCGATGAGAGGAAAACCGGGTGTTTTGGTGATGGTCGATGGAAAATTACTCCCTATATCTGGACAAGAGCTATCAACTATATTAAAAAGTATCTCTGGGGATCAAATTGATAGAATAGAATTAATTACTAGTCCATCTGCTAAATATGATGCGTCAGGAAACTCAGGGATTATTGACATTAGATTGAAAAAGGGCCTTAAAGAGGGTCTCAATGGTAATTTAGCAGTTAGTTTCGGCCAAGGTGTATATAACAAAGTAAATCCATCTGCTAATGTTAATCTAAAAATTGGAAAATTAAACTTATTTGGTTCTTATACCTATTCACTCAACAATGACTTTGTAGATTTAGCCATGCAACGATTTTTTTCAGCTGCAGGAACCATTACTGGAGGTAATTCTTATCAAAATTATTTCAAGATGAATATGAACAACCATAACGTCCGGTTAGGTGGGGATTTAAACATTAGCGAAAACGTAATTGTCGGATTTATAGCCAATGGTATTTTTATAGCTGGAGAGCTGGGCAGCAATAGTAAAGCACAATCTTTTGATGCGAATCAAAATAGCACCGGCTATTTTAATACCACAGGTATATTACAGCCTGTACGTAATAACGAAAGTATCAATTTCAACTACAAGCACACACTGGATAAAGAAGGTCAGTCTATTAGTTTAGATTTAGATTATGCTGATTATGGAGCAATAGGCCTACAAGATTACCTTACCACTTACTCGGACAACAACGGAATTAAAAATAAAGACGATTATATTTTACATGGCGATCTGAATGGTGACCTTAAAATTAAATCCTTTAAAAGTGATTATAGCAAAAAATTAAAATCCCTTGATATAAAATTAGATCTTGGCTTAAAAAGTAGCTTCGTTACGACCAAAGACAATATTGCTTTTTATAATCTGGTTAATAAAACCAGCACTTTAGATGTAGATAAGAGCAATAATTTCAATTATAAAGAATGGATAAATGCCATCTACATTAACGCTTCCAAAAAATGGGAAAAAATAAATGCTCAATTCGGATTGAGGTTAGAACGAACTCAGGCAGAAGGTATACAGTTAACCAATCTCTCTCAATTTGAACGTAAATACCTTCAACTATTTCCAAGTATACAGTTTGGTTATAATTTAAGCAAAGTCCATGAGCTAAATATAGCCCTTACCCGAAGGATCAATAGGCCAACTTACCAACAGTTAAATCCATTTAAAGTGTTTTTAGATCCACTCACGTCTTCTACCGGAAATCCATTACTCAACCCCGAAATCACCACCTCATTTGAACTAAGTCATACATGGGGAGGGAAATATCTTACCAAATTTGGGTACAGCATAACCACAGATAAAATTCTTTCTATACTTTCTCCTGATGTTAAGCCCAGCTCAATCATACAAACAGGTAGAAACTTAGCCMGGTATGACTATTATACTTTAAGCTTTAGTGCACCGATTACAATTGGCAAATGGTTAACCAGCAATGTCAATGCGTTGGTGTATTATGGAAAGTACAGCGGCAATATTGCAAATACCGACATAGGAAACAATAGGGTTACTTTTAGCTTAACTAGTACGAACATGATTACTTTCAATTCCAATACCAGTTTGGAAATTAATGGTAAATATGACAGCAGACGATACTATGGTATCATGGATATTAAACCGACTTGGTATACTGGCCTAGCAATTCAAAGACAAATTTTAGCAAAAAAAGCCAGTTTAAAATTAAACATTACTGACGTTTTTTATACCAGAAAAACCAATGCCAGTAACATACTAACTGGTTACACCGAATTTTTCCGGCAAAAAGGAGACTCCAGAGTAGGCACGTTTTCATTTAGCTATAAATTTGGGAGTAATAAATCTTCAAATACTAAAAAACAAACTGGAGGTGCAGAAGATGAAAAGAGAAGAGCTAACTAGCTGATAAGACAAACAACCTTAATGATGTAACACCCAAAATTAAAATAGATGAAACAGAAGTACACGAGCCAACGACTAGAATTAAGTAGACTTTCCCTATCAGACAGTGAGTTCATACAACAATTAGTTAATACGCCTGGCTGGTTAAAATTTATAGGCGAAAGAAATGTGAAATCAATAGCTATGGCAATTGAGTATGTAGATAAAATTATCCAAAACCCAATTTTATATTACTGGACTGTACGGTACAACGATATACCTATTGGGATCATAACCATCATTCAACGTGACTATCTACCACTTCAAGATTTTGGTTTCGCCTTTTTACCACAATATGAAAAACAGGGTTTCGCTTTTGAAGCTGCAACAGCGGTGTTAAACGATTTCAAGACAATTGAAAACCATCCTGAGCTTTTGGCTACAACGGTGCCAGCGAATGAAAATTCAATTCGATTGTTAGAAAAGCTAGGATTTGGGCTTAAAGAAAAAATAGTGGCAAATGACGTACCCTTATTGCTTTACAAGTTAAACGACGACTGAAAAATTATATCACAAAAATCGTTGAACAATTAGTAATCCGTCGACAGAACACAGCCTTATATCTATGTTATAGCGTTAAATTTTTCGATTATAGTAAAYTCGGCCAAATTTGTGGTCTAATTTAATGGAGAATAAAATATCAAACCATCTTTTACTATGGTTTTTCTGCGCATTGATCCTAACCGGAATATACTCAATTGGCCTACCTAGTTTTTATGTAGCGGCAATTGTCATTCTGCTATTGCTGCCGGTCCATATCATTTAC
>NZ_JBFTNT010000373.1:0-3726 GCF_056397585.1 Pedobacter sp. 05L430
GTTGTAGATGGAGCGTTGGGTGGATCTTTTGTAAGAAGAGTAGCTGATTATCTTGAAAATTGGGATTTGAACAGAGAAATATAAAATAACATAAAGCAAAAGGCCCCGAATGGGGCCTTTTCACTATCAAAACAAAGCAAAAATAATAACTAGTTAAATATCACTTCCTCTTCAGAAACCTTTAAGATTTGCTGTTCGGTGTAAGTGTACCTACCAGTATGAGCAATAAAAACATCCTTTTGCTCAAGAAGGTCGCGGTTAGCCAATAAAGTTTTCAGGCTTACATTTCCAATTACATATTTGTAATCATTACGGGAGAACCGCTCAATAATATTATCTATCTGCAGCTTTTCCAATGTATACTCATGGGTATAGCGCAAATAAACTTCAATGTTTACATTGTCGGTATGAACTAACCCATTGTGTTGATGGTATTTTTTATACTCATAACGATAATCATATCTTAGTGCAGCTATATCTGATAAAACAGCTGCTCCTGTAGGGTGACCACCTGCACCTTTTCCAAAGAAGAATTGCTTATCAGCAAAGGCGGCCTGAACAGTTACACCGTTGTATTCGTTTTCTACATTGAACAGAAAATCATCAGATTTTACAAACTTTGGCAATACATAAGTAATGATTTGCTTGGTGCTTATTTTACGCGCAGTAGGTACAAGTTTAATTCTAAAGTTCTTCTCTCTGGCGTACTTAATGTCATGCTCTGATAAGTTCTGAATGCCAACATTAAGTATCTTATCAGGATCAATAAATAACCCGTAAGCATGTGCAGTTGCAATAGCCAATTTAAATTTAGGATCATAACCTCCAACATCCAGAATAGGATTAGATTCAGCAAAACCAAGATCTTGCGCCTGCTTTAATGCCACGCCATATTCAAGATTTTCATTAAATATTTTAGATAGAATGTAGTTAGATGAACCGTTGAATATTCCACTTATACCGTGCAGTAATTCATTGTCGTAATATTCTTCCAGATTACGGATGATAGGTATACTGCCGCAAACTGCACCTTCATATAATAGAGATGCATTATGTTTTTCTTGCAATTCAACCAGTTCGGCCAGATGAGTAGCAATCATTTTTTTATTGGCAGAAACTACATTTTTACCGCTGATTAATGCTCTTTTAACGATGTTGTAGGCAATCTCTGCGTCATCAATTAACTCAACTACAGTGTTAATTTCACTATTGTCTAATATTTCGTCATGATTTGTGGTGAAAAGATGTGCCTCAAGGCTACGTTTTTTCTCAGGATTTTTAATAGCTATTTTAACGATCTCAAGGTTTAGGTCCTGACCGCGAATAATATCATGCAATCCTTGTCCAACAACTCCAAAACCAAATAAGCCGATCTTAAGTTTCTTACTCATCTAAATACTATGCTGTTTTATGTAATTTAATTATTTTCTTATTTGCACTTTCTTTTAAGAATGTGCCAATTATGTTGGTTAATATGTCTGTCTCAATTAAAAAACCATCGTGGCCATAAGCAGAGCTAATACTTTTGAGTGCTGCTCCTGGAATATGCTTCGCTAAAAACTCTTGTTCACAAAGCGGGAACAGAACATCGTTTTCAATTCCTATTACCAGCGTATTCGCTTTAACTAATGCTAAGGCATCAACAATACTTTTTCTGCTTCGGCCAACATTATGGCTGTCCATTGCTTTACTCAAGTACCAATAGCTGTAGGCATTAAAACGTTTACACAGTTTTTCGCCCTGATAATTCTGGTAAGAGGCGGCTCGGAATGAACCTGTTTTGTCATTTACACTTTCTAATTGAGTAGCTGAATATGCTTCATAAGTGCGATAAGATAATAAAGCAATGCTTCTTGCGGCTTTTAAACCTTTTAAGCCACCATCTGGCTGCTGTGCATAAAATGTACGATCAGTGCTGATTGCTAAACGCTGACTCTCGTTAAATGCAATTCCCCATGGTGAGTGTACTGCATTTGTAGCTACAAGAATTAGATTGTCTACGCTCTTGCTATCTGTAATGGCCCATTCCAATGCTTGTTGCCCGCCTAAAGAACCGCCAATTAATACTTTAAGGTGTTGAATGCCAAGATATGATGCAAGCAAGCGGTGAGCAGCGACCAAATCTCTGATGGTAAATTCTGGAAAAGCAAGGTAATACGGTTGCCCTGTTACCGGATTTATACTTAATGGATTGGTTGTACCGTAATTAGACCCTAATACATTTGCACAGATGATAAAGTGTTCCTCAGGGTTAAACAGGTCGTTATTGCCGAAAAGTCCTTTCCACCAGTCTAAAACATCAGCATTGGCTGTAAGCGCATGGCATACCCAGATCACATTATCTTTCTTTGCATTTAGTTTGCCATAAGTTTGATAAGCAATCTCTAATTTGCGTAGTTTTTTCCCGTTCTCTAGCTTAAATAACTTTGTATGCGTATATGTGGCAGTAGTGCTCATTCTTTAGATCTTGTAGCGTTTTATTTTATTTGTTGATAGCAGCAAAGGCTTGTTCAAAATCAGCCTTAATGTCGTCTATGTGTTCAATTCCTACAGAAACACGTAGCTGGCTGGCTGTAATGCCTGCAGCAATTTGTTCCTCGTCACTTAGTTGTTGATGCGTAGTTGCTGAAGGTTGTATGATAAGGGTTTTTGCATCACCCAGGTTTGCAAGGTGGCTAACAAGTTTAAGATTGTCGACCAATGCCGTTGCTTTTTCTTTATCACCATGTAGTTCAAAAGATAGCACTGCACCGAATCCATTCTTTAAATACTTTTTGGCGTTAGCATGGTATGGACTGCTTTCAAGTCCGGGATAGTTTACGCTCTTCACAGCATCATGGCTTTCTAACCAGGTCGCCAGTGCAAGTGTGTTATCTACGTGACGTTGCACGCGAAGTGATAAAGTTTCTAATCCCTGAATTAAAAGGAAAGAGTTGAAAGGAGAGATGGCCGGGCCAAAATCTCTTAACCCTTCAACGYGGGCACGAATAATGAATTGAATATTTCCAAAAGGACCACCAATTCCAAAAACATCATTAAAAATTAAACCATGATATCCTTCTGATGGCTCGGTAAATTGAGGGAATTTGCCATTTCCCCAGTTGTAATTTCCACCATCTACTATTACCCCGCCAATACTGGTGCCATGTCCGCCAATCCATTTGGTAGCAGATTGCACAACAACATGGGCCCCGTGTTCTAAAGGTTTAAACAGATAACCAGCTGCGCCAAAAGTATTATCTACTATTAACGGTAAATCGTGTCTGTTGGCAATGGCAGATAATTTTTCGAAATCGGCAATACTGAAAGCAGGATTACCAATGGTTTCTAAATATATAGCTTTAGTATTTGCATCGATTTTTGATTCAAAATCGTTGGCATCATCGCCATTAGCAAACCTAACCTCAATACCAAGACGTTTAAAGCTTACTTTGAACTGATTATATGATCCGCCATATAAATGAGATGAGGATACAAAATTGTCACCTGCCTGTAGGATATTATTTAATGCAATAAATTGAGCCGCCTGTCCCGAAGCTACGGCTAAAGCAGCCACACCGCCTTCAAGTGCTGCTATTCTTTTTTCGAAAACATCAGTTGTCGGATTCATGATCCTGGTGTAAATGTTTCCGAATTCCTTTAGCGCAAATAAGTTTGCACCATGTTCGGAGTTCTTAAAACCGTAAGAGGTAGTTTGGTATATTGGAACAGCTCTTGATCCTGTAG
>NZ_JBFTNT010000374.1:0-5746 GCF_056397585.1 Pedobacter sp. 05L430
GGTTGTACCCGGGTAAAGGTTGACTTCCTCAATCTTATACATTTTGTCAGGATCAAGGCCTTTAAGCTTTATAGGAATGGCGTTTTTAGCATTGTAAAGCGTAGAGACATAATAATTGAAGATTATAGCTGTATCTCTGGTCTCACTAACATATGATATGGCAGCTACTTTGTTTTCATAGGGATCCTGAAGCCGGTACTGCTGCCCGTGCCACACAATGTCTTTAATGCTATTGTATATTTTAACGGCATTTTGACTAAACAGAAGCTCTTTCTCGTCCAGCTCATTTACCTTCACATCATAGCCCAGTTTACCCATCATGGCTACATCAGTTTTAAATTTGATTGGCTGCTTACCCATATCTGTAACATGATTATCAACAGCTACCGAAGGGAAATAATAAGAATATTCCCACTGAATAAAAATGCGGTCAAAAGGGTTGGTATTATCGCTTGGCCAGAATTCAGTAAAATATTTTAGTGCTGCATAGTCTACTCTTGTACCGCCACCAGCGCAAAGCATCATGGGTATTTTTGGATATTTTTTTCTTATTCGCTCAAGTACACTGTTCAAGCCCTTTACATATTCCAGATAAAAATGATCCTGGTTTTTTAAAGTAGGGGAGTTGGCATTATAGATCAGTGAATTGCAGTCCCATTTGATAAAAGCCAAATCGGGTACTTCCTTAAAAACCTCATCTACAGTATTGAATACAAAATCCTGAACTTTTGGATTACTAAGGTCCAGAACCAATTGATTGCGCATGTAGTATTCCTTTCTTTCTGGTTGTCTGATAATCCAATCGGGATGGTTCTCATAAAGTTCACTTTTTGGATTAACCATTTCCGGCTCCAGCCAAATACCGAATTTTACACCATTTGCTGTCGCCTCCTTGCCCAAAGCACTAATGCCATTGGCTAGTTTCTGTTTATTAAATTGCCAATCACCCAAACCTGCTGTGGCATTATTTCGAGGGAACTTGTTACCGAACCAACCATCATCCAGTAAAAATACATCTACACCCAGTTTTTTGGTATCTTGAATAAGGTGATTCAATTTCTCATCGTTAAAATCGAAATATGTAGTTTCCCAGTTATTCAACAACGTTGATCGCTCGCCCATACCTTCCAGTAACTGGTAATTTCTTGCCCAGTTTTGCAGGTTTCTGCTCGCAATGCCTTTTCCATTTGCCGAATAGGTATAAACAAAACGGGGGGTTATAAATTCTTCTCCTGGTTTTAGCGTGTAATTCCCAGAAAAGTTATTGATTCCAGCAGTTAGCCTTAAGTAATATTCATCAAAAGTCTCAAAATCCAGCCTGAAGTTTCCTGTCCATTCCAATGAGCCAGCAACAACTTCTCCTAAATCTTCTGTGGCCGGCTGATCAATAGAAATCATGAAAGAAGAGGAGTTTAGCAGGTTATTTCTGGTTCCAAGTTTCGAATCAATTGTTTTTATTCCATGCAAAAGCTGTTGTTCCTCAGAGCGCATTTCACGGCCCCAACCGCTATAGTGGTTTTTTAGAAAGAATTTCTTACCACTAAGGGTAAGATTTGCTGAGGCATATTTATTTAAAACAACATCCCCTTTTTCCTTGTGTACAATTTGTACCCATTGTTCTATTACATCTTCATTAAAGTAAGATAAATAGTGTAAGCTAACCTCAAAATTGTATTTTGCATCTTTGAGTACAATACTGGTCAGTTTTCTATTTTGATCGATCTGCTTTTCTTCGACTCTGGAAAATGTAAGTTCGGTAGATTTGTTTCCATCAGCATGGGTTACTGTTAAGGCAGGTTCCAATAAATTCAAAGAACCCGAGGCAATGTATGCTTCGCGTTTGTTAAAGAGGTCGTCAGAACCAGGTTTGTATTTATCCAGAGATTGAATGCTGGAATACTCTGCAGTGTTCTTTAGCTTTTTGCCGATGTAACTCAAAAGCAATGAATTGTCCTTATCCGTTTCCAAAACAAGTACATTGTTTTTTGTAGTGATCTCAAATGTTTTCTGAGCAAAGTTACTTTGTCCTATGGTCATAAATATTAAGAAAAGTTTTAAAGATTTTTTGAATATCATTTTTTGTCTAAGTAAAACAATTTAGTCTGCATGTTTTTCATTTCTGGTAAAAGTTTAACAGAAAATACATACCTGATTGGTCGGTTATTTTATATGTTTGTACAAGGATGTGTTAATTGTGATCGTAAATCTATTTCTAAAAGGTGTAAAAAAGATGCAAATGGCCATACAAAGAGAAAGCAGTGTTTTGTAGTTATAATTGCTTAATTATTAAGGAGATACTCTTAAATGGATTCTAATTCTGTACGGCCGGTAAATCAATCTTTTTTTAAAGCATTAGATCTTTGCTGCCAGAAAATAACAGAAAAGATGGGAGACAAAGCCATTACTGAATGGCGGATTGAAGATTACAATAGATTAAGTAGTCAATTGGGCAAACAAACGGGTGTGTATTTAAGTGTAAATACACTTAAAAGGATATTTGGCCGATTGAAAACTCCCCAACGCTATTTTCCCCAAAAAGCTACCAGAGATGCATTATCGCAATTCATTGGTTATCGCGATTGGCAGGAATTTGAACTGGTTTTCGCAACTTTAAAGATCGAGAATGTTACATCCATCTCTACTGATCAGGAAAATGATATTGAAGTACCTAAAGACACTAAAGTACCGCGACTTGTTGTTGCTATTTTTGCAGCATTGGTTTTGGTTATATTAGCCATTGTCTTCTTTTGGAAAAATACAGCCGAGTCTATGCAGGTAAAACTGGTGTGCGAAAATCCTTTCGGCAGTGTACCACATACCGCTGTATTTAAACTAAACTCAAAGGTTTCTTTTGATGAAAATGAAGAATATCAGGTAGATTTTATGGATGAAGCATTGGTGTCTTCCATTAAGGGTAAAAACAAGATCACAAAATTCTTTAGAAACCCAGGAGTGGTGTATGCAACATTGTTATATCACAATAAGCCAATAGATACAGCCTCGGCCTATATGCAAACCAAGGGCTGGGTAGCCAATTCTGGTAACGATACCTCCAGGGCATTCCCCATTGCAGGGTTAAAATCACTGGATCCAAAAAACATTTATGTATCGCCAAAACAACTCGACTCAGCAGGACTTGACACGCATAAGCCCTTTGTGGTTGGCTTTAGCAACATCAAGCCATCACATATTAACGGAGATAATTTTTCTTTCTCCTGTAAAATATTTGCCGAACAAAGCAGACCAGGCACTCAATGTGTTGAAACTACAATTATCATTTTAGGTGAAAAGCACAGACACCTGTTAAAGTTAAACAGACGGAGCTGTGTGGCTTTCTCTGAATACAAATTTTCGGAAGTCAGGGTATTAGGCTCTGAACAATTTTTGGGCGCCCTCGCTTTTAATCCTGAAAATGGCGGCGAGGTAATGATTAAAGTAGAAAATAAGCAGGCATCAGTCGTTTTAAACGGTAAAAAAGTACTTTTTACTAAATATCAGCGATCAATAGGCAAGGTAATGGGAATTAAGATATTATTTAATGGCATTGGTAAAGCAGTTTCACCTGAGCTACATGATCTGAGTACACATGAAACTTTCTAAAAAAAACCTCGAATCATACATCCATTTGAATTCAAATTATCTTTTAATCAATTAACCTTAAATACTTTACGTATACATTTTTTTGTTGCCTGCTCGTGTTCTTATTATTGGATTGGATGGTTTTAGTTCCGAGGGATTTAAAACAGCAAAACATCCTAATCTGGACAAGATGGTCGCTGATGGCGTACTTTCGCTAACTACCAGGCCGGTAATGCCATCCATTACACTTCCAAATTGGACCAGCCACATGACTGGCTCAGGCCCGGAAGAGCATGGAATAACCAGTAATGACTGGACAATGGAAAAACATCCACTTACTCCAATTGCGACAGATAAAGAGGGATATTACCCTTCAATATTTAAGGTTTTGAAGGATGAAGTACCCTCGTCAAAAATTGCCTACTACTATAACTGGAAAGAACTGATCAATCCTATTAATAAAAAATACCTTGATGAGGTTAATTTTGAAGAGAATGATCGTTATCAGGAAAACTATAGCAAAGCATACGATTTTCTATTAAAAAATAAACAAAGCCCTACACTTGTATTTTTATACAGCGTACATACTGATCATGCTGGTCACAGCTTCAAGTGGATGTCTCCTGAATATATTAAGGCTATTGAGGATGCAGATGTTGAAATTGGCATATTGCTGAACAAACTAAAAACAGCTGGAATTTATAAAGATACGCACTTTCTGCTAATTACAGACCATGGTGGCATTAACCAGGGACATGGTGGTGTGTCAATGTCGGAAATGCAGGTGCCATGGGCCATTACCGGACCTCAAATCAGGAAACGTGGTCTGATTACCGAATTCAACAGCAATAAAAATACAGCTTTGGTATTGGCAAAGATTTTTGGAGTAAGCAAGCTACCTGCTGCCTGGACAGGGGTTGTACCAAATGCGATATTTAAGTAGGAATATCTTCTCTGTTACCTTCCTATCCTTCAGCCATGGTTTAGCTCTCCTTGAGGCTTGCTTCAGTATCAACTTCGATGAAGCAAGTCTGAAGCATTCCTCAAGTACAGCTGAGGCAGAGCAAGGGCATTACTATCGTGTGCTATTGACATAGGGTCCCCAATAAGGCTATACTCTTTTAAAATAATTCTTTATTTAGAATAATTATAAATAATGAAAAATTGTTATACCTTTGGTGCAGATCAGCGCCCCGCTGATCTTAGTTTAGTTAGTTAATTTGATAATGTATCAAGTCCTGGTTACCCATGTTAATGGGCATGGGTAATTCAGGCACAAACAAGTAACATGTGCCAGACAAGAGTATTAACAACCAGAGGAAAAACAGTCATCAGCTGCTGCGCTGGATGCAAGATGTATTACATATGGCACCACAACCTTGTGCTCAATTTCCCGGCAATAGGATTTACTTCCTTTAAAGAAGTTGTTGACACGATCTGTTTTGAAAGCAATTCATTGCCTTTCCCTGATGGAGAAGACCGAATAATTTTACATACTCCAAATGATGATATCAGTTTTACTTTTGATCCAGAAGAGCTGGAAGACTTTAGGGCAGCACTTTCAGAAGCAACATATATGAATGAAGTTTATATGTTGATGGAAAGAGATACAGGACATTAACCATGTTATCCTCTGCTTAACACCTGATTTTTCAGAAGAGAAGGAACCAATCCGTATTTCTTTTTAAAAGCAAAGGAGAAATGCGACAAGTCCTCGAATCCAAGATCAATATAAATATCAGTAGGTTTCTTTCCCTTTCTTTCTATCAGAAAGTAAGCTTCTTCCAGGCGTTTCTTAACCAGCCATCGGCTAGGCGTGTCATGGAAAATATCTTTAAAATCCCTTTTAAATGCAGAGATACTTCTTCCTGTAAGGTAAGCAAAACGTTCAATGCTTACATTGAATTTATAATTGCGATTCATAAATTCTTCGAGGTTTATTTTTTCCGGATGTCCAAAATCAAAGAAAATAGGATACAACTCAGGTTGCTTTTGCAAAAGGATCAATAGAAGTTCTTCTCTTTTGATATTGGAAAATTTCTCGTCTATTTTACCCTCATCATTGTAATAAGCAGAAAGTGAACTGATGAAATTGGTGATCATAGAATCCTTTTTTAAAAGGATAAAGGCATCTTCTTCCTCAGAAGTACTTATTTTGATTTGGTGC
>NZ_JBFTNT010000375.1:0-3685 GCF_056397585.1 Pedobacter sp. 05L430
GTGTTAATCACTAGTCCAATTGCTAAACTAGTGGTCTTATCCGCCCATTCCTGTAATTCCTTTTCATTTCCTATCGTGATGCTATAATTTTCAAGGAAATTAGATCTGAAAGGGGGGAGGATGGTGTGATATTCCTTAGATTTTATTGCGTAATCAAGTAGGTCCTTATCATTAAAATCAGTCCTTTTAAGCACAAGTAACTGAAAAGGAGCAAACAGGGGCTTATCCATCTCAAGATCTGAAAGTTCATTGCGGTCAATGCGGATCATTGTAAATGGCCAGGCGCCTGTTGACGGCATAAGTGGAAAAATGTCCAGTATCGAAGAATCTATTATTTGTTCTAGTCCCATGTATATTGTCGTTTATAATTCGTTTAATTATTTATTCGTTTTTGTTGCCAGCAAAATTATGCTATATATAGTTACAATTTATTAGTAGTTACCTAAAGGTTATGAAGTAACATGAGTTAAACTACAACAAAGAAGAGAATATTGGATTAGATGAGTTGATTTGAATTTCTTAGCTTTGTGTAATGGGTGCGAAAATCGAACGTCCGGTATCAGAGTTCAATACTGAACTAAAGCTTAAAGGTTTTAATGTTTGGCAACTTGAGGCAGATAGCCATGCTACACGAATCTATAACCGCAAGGACTTCTATAAAATCTGCCTGACAACGGGAAAAAGCATTGTCCATTATGCAGACAGGAGCTTTGAGCACGAGGGTACAATTCTGTTCTTTGGCAACCCACACGTTCCATATTCCTGGGAGACGCTTTCTACAACCTATGCAGGTTATACCGTGCTTTTTTCGGAAGATTTTTTTAGCGCTTCGGAACGGAGCGAGAGCTTACAACATTCTCCTTTATTCAAAATAGGAGGTACGCCCATAATAAAGATAGATGAAGGTAAGAGAGATTTTTTGAATTCCATATTCCTTAAAATGATCGAGGAACAAAAGAGCGATTATGCCTATAAAGATGATCTGATCAGAAATTACATCAACCTGATTATCCATGAAGCACTAAAGATTCAACCATCTGCCGACTTCGATCAACACAAGAATGCGGCAGGCCGTTTAACCTCAGTATTCTTTGAACTGCTAGAAAGGCAATTTMCGGTCGAAACCACCGATAGGCCACTACAATTCAAAACGGCACAAGACTATGCCCTTGCTTTAAATGTACACGCTAATTATCTCAATAGGGCGGTTAAGGAATTTACRGGCAAACCAACTACTGCCCACATTACCGAGCGCATTATCTCAGAAGCAAAAGCCCTGCTACAGCACACAACTTGGAACATTTCTGAAATTGCCTACGCACTGGGTTTCGAATACCCAACTTATTTCAATAACTTCTTTAAAAAGATGACGGGAACCAATCCATCTGCCTTTCGGGAAACATTGGTTTGAAATTCTTAAGTATCGGTTTGATAATCTTTAACCGCATGGGCGGCAGTTACCGAACTTTGTGGTATGAAAGATATCTTCCACAGACTAAGGAGCGGTGAGCTTGTACATCTACATGATCCAGAATTTTACAGGGTTGATGAAGTAGTCAACCGTACGTTAGCGCTATCTCCTTCACTCAACAATTCGACAAGTACAGATAAGATCAGGGAGAAGCTTGGTGAGATTTTTGGCCATCCATTGGATAAGAGCACAACTGTGTTTGTTCCTTTTCATACCAACTTTGGTCAATCCATTAAGATAGGCAAACATGTTTTTATCAATCATGCCTGTTCTTTTTTAGATATGGGCGGTATTACAATTGAAGATCATGTGCTTATAGGCCCTAGAGTAAACCTTGTTACTGAAAACCATCCTTTACTGCCAAGCGAACGACGCGGAATGTTGTGTCAACCCATCCTAATTAAACAAAATGCATGGATAGGTGCCGGCGCAACTATACTTCCTGGGGTAACCATCGGCGAAAATTCAATTGTTGCTGCAGGTGCTGTAGTTTCAAAAGATGTTCCTGCTAACACCATAGTAGGTGGTGTTCCCGCAAAAATGCTCAAACAAATAGAATTTAATGACCTAAATAACAATAGATGACAATGAAAAATTTAAAACTAACAATGGTTGCAGTGCTGATAGCTGTTACTCAACTAACCGCACAAACTGCGCAAAAAATATCATCTAATAACAATTTAAAGAAAATGAACACTACAGAACAATCTGAACATTATACATTCAAATTAAGCGATAAGGTTACTCGCCAAAAAGTTAGCTTCAAAAACCGGTATGGAATTACATTATCTGGCGATCTATACCTACCTAAAAACCACGGGAACGAAAAATTAGCTGCGCTTGCCGTTAGCGGACCATTTGGTGCAGTTAAACAGCAATCTTCAGGTCTATATGCCAACATCATGGCAGAACGTGGATTTGCTGTAATCGCATTCGACCCATCTTACACTGGCGAGAGTGGTGGCGAACCAAGAAACGTAGCCTCACCGGACATTAATACCGAAGATTTCAGCGCAGCAGTTGACTATCTTGGATTACAGCCATTTATTGACAGGAATAAAATAGGAATTATTGGAATCTGTGGTTTTGGCGGGATGGCACTAAATGCGGTGGCTGTTGATAAACGAGTAAAGGCTGTTGCCACAACTAGTATGTATGATATGACCAGAGTGATGTCGAAAGGCTACAATGACTCGATGACCATTGAACAACGTACCCAAATGCTTGAAAAAATTGGCCAACAGCGTTGGGAAGATGCCGAAAAAGGAGCGCCAGCTGATGGGCCTCGTAATTTGCCAGAGAAATTGAAGGGAGATGAGCCTCAGTTCGTTGTAGATTATTTTAACTACTACCGTACTCCTCGTGGCTTTCATCCTAATTCGGTCAATTCAAATGGGGCATGGCTTGTCACCAATCCATTATCATTTATGAACATGCCATTGTTATCTTACATTAAAGAGATCTCTCCGCGACCAATTCTGCTGATAGCAGGAGCAAATGCACATTCACGCTATTTCAGTGAGGACATCTATAAAATGGCTGCAGAGCCTAAGGAACTAATGATCATTCCAGATGCAGTTCATGTTGATTTATATGATAAAATTGATGTCATTCCTTTTGATAAACTGGAATTGTTTTTTAAGCAGAGTCTTAAATAGTTTAACATCTTTTCCTATACTCATTGGGCGTCATTCCGGTCCGCTGTTTAAACAGACGTGTAAAATGCTGTTGGTATTTAAATCCTAATTCATCTGCAATATTACTTATAGATTTAAAAGGATCAAATATTTTAATCTTAGCTTCGTCTATTAATTTCGATTGAATATAGTCCAATGCAGTATTTCCGGTTTCTTTCTTTATTAAATCCCCAAAATAATTTGGCGACAAATGCAATTGTTCTGCGCACCAGGCTACACTTGGCAAGCCTAAATTCTGTGTCAAATCTGATTTGAAGTAATCATTCAATAGATTTTCAAACCGTACCAAAATATCGTGATTGATATTGGTGCGGGTGATAAATTGGCGGTCATAAAAACGCATGCAGTAGTTAAGGAAAAGCTCAATATTAGATACAATCAAGGTCTTACTATGTTTATCAATATTCATATCAATTTCAGACGCAATCTTCTCAAAACAATCATTAATATTTGCTCTTTCCTTTTTTGATAAATGAAGTGCTTCGTTCACATCATAGGAAAAAAAAGAGTAATCTTT
>NZ_JBFTNT010000376.1:0-3682 GCF_056397585.1 Pedobacter sp. 05L430
GCATTGATGGAGACATCGTCTTCGACCACGGGAAATACCACTTGTTTTACAAAACCGAAGACAGTGAAAAAGGAATTCGGGTGGCAGTGTCTGATAAGTTAAAAGAAGGTTATGTGGCGCGTCCGGGTACAGTACAACAAACTAAAGATCCGGTAGAAGGTGCGGGGGTATTTAAACTCAATAATGGAGAGGGGTATATCTTGATGTATGATGTATACACTAAGGGACGCTATCAGTTTACAAAGACTAAAGATTTCAAGCAATTTACAGTGGTTGATCATGAAGTAAGGATGAACTTTCACCCGCGCCATGGCACTGTATTGCCAATCACAACTGCAGAAGCGGCAGTCCTATTAAAAAAATGGTACACCGGAGCGGATGTAATGGGGTCTGGACAATCACCGGCGATTAAGAAAAATAACATTGTGATCGATACCCTAAACTCAAAGGTTTACCTTCCGGTAAAAAACGGGACTTCATTGAGGTCTTTCGATCCGGAATTTGTGCTGCTTCCTGGTATGAGCATTAGTCCGAAAGGACCTTTTGACTTTACGAAAGGACCTGTTAAAGTAAAAATCACATTGCCGGGGCATAAGCCCCTTGTGTATGAAGTTACGGCTGCTATCGATCTGAATCCAGTATTGAATGGTTACTATGCAGACCCCGAAATCCTATATTCTAAGAAAACTAAAAAATACCATTTATACCCTACCAGCGATGGTTTTCATGACTGGTCAGGAACTTATTTTAAAACCTTCTCTTCCCCTAACCTTGTGGACTGGAAAGATGAAGGGGTGATTGTCGATTTACTCAAAGACGTAAGTTGGGCTAAGAAAAATGCATGGGCACCTACCATCGCAGAAAAGAAGGTAGGTAATAGCTACAAATACTATTACTATTTTACCGCTGCACAAAAAATAGGGGTTGCTGTTTCTGAAGACCCATCTGGTCCTTTTAAGGATAGCGGTAAGGCGCTGATTGCAGGTAAGCCTGCAGGAATAAAAGGTGGGCAAGAGATCGATCCCGATGTATTTACCGATCCTAAAACAGGCAAAAGTTATTTGTATTGGGGTAATGGTTATATGGCTGTAGCTTTGTTGAATGAAGATATGATATCGATAGACTCTTCATCAATTAAAGTCATCACTCCAGATAAAACTTTCAGGGAAGGCACTGAAGTTTTCTACAGAAATGGAAAATACTATTTTTTATGGTCGCAGAATGATACGAGAGATGCAGACTATGGTGTTAGGTATGGTGTTTCCGATTCGCCAACAGGTAAAATCAGTTTGCCGGAAAATAACCTGATTCTTTCTAAAGACGAATCACAGGCCATTTACGCTACCGGACACAATTCTGTTATTCAGGTGCCGGGTAAGGATGAATGGTATATTGTTTACCATCGCTTTACTCGTCCGGCAGGATTGAGCATGGGGCAGTCTGCAGGTTATAACCGTGAAGTGTGTATCGATAAAATGGAGTTTGATGCCGAGGGTAATATAAAAGTGGTACAGCCTACATTGAAGGGGATTAGATTAGTTAAATAGTTAAATTTCATCTAATAACTGTTAATAAATGCCTCATTAGTACTTGGTAATAAGCCTATTTTTGAAGGAAAATAAGTTGCCATAACCGGTTTTTTGAGAATTTAAGTATATTAAAATGAAATCATCACTCCTGATACTGGCTGTCGGAATCGCTGTTCTACCTGCCAGCGCGCAGCAGAAGAAAGATTACCCTATACAGCCTGTGGCTTTTACGCATGTCCATGTAAACGACCAATTCTGGGCTCCAAAAATGCAAGTTAACGCAACAGTCACAATCCCTTATACATTGCAAAAATGTGAAGATAATGGAAGGATAGACAACTTTTTAATGGCTGCACATGAAATGGAAGGTAAGCTTTCTCAATTTACGTTTGATGATACGGATGTATACAAAGTAATTGAGGGTGCCTCATATGCGATGCAGGTGAAGAAAGATCCGGCCCTGGAGCATTATATAGATTCGCTGATTACTATAATTGGCAAGGCACAGGAAAAGGACGGCTACTTATTTACTTTTCGTACGGCAAATGCAAAGAAACCTCATGAATGGATAGGAAGTAAACGATGGGAAAAGGAAGAGGAACTGAGTCATGAACTGTACAACTCAGGCCATTTATTTGAGTCGGCAGCAGCCTATTATGAGGCAACAGGAAAAAAAACTTTACTTGATATTGCCCTCAAGAATGCTGATTTGCTGGTCAAAGATTTCGGCCCCGGCAAACTCCAGATCTATCCGGGTCATCAGATAGTTGAAATAGGTCTTGTTCGTCTTTATCGCATTACGGGCAATCAGAAATATCTGGATCTTGCCAAGTTTTTCCTGGATGTAAGGGGTCCTAAGGGTGATGCATATAACCAGGCAAATGCCAAAGTTATAGACCAGCGTACTGCCGTTGGACATGCAGTAAGGGCAACTTATATGTACACCGGGATGGCTGATGTTGCCGCATTGACCGGCGATCAGAACTATCTTAACGCTATAGATAAAATCTGGGAAGACGTGGTTTATAAAAAACTGTACATCACCGGCGGTATTGGAGCTACTGGTGCAGGAGAGGCATTTGGGGAGGCTTATCAACTGCCAAATATGTCTGCCTATGCAGAAACCTGTGCAGCCATCGCTAATATCTACTGGAACAGCAGAATGTTCCAGTTACATGGTGATGCCAAATACATGGATGTTTTAGAAAGAACACTTTACAATGGCTTACTTTCAGGTGTATCTTTAAGTGGCGATCGTTTCTTTTACCCCAATCCCCTGGCTTCTATGCACCAACATCAGCGCAGTGCCTGGTTTGCCTGTGCATGCTGTATTTCTAATATGACCCGTTTTTTGCCCTCTGTACCAGGCTATGTTTATGCACAGAACAACAATGACCTCTATGTGAACTTATTTATGAGTAATACGGCTGAGGTAAATCTTAAAGCAACTAAAGTCACACTTACTCAAACAACAGGGTATCCATGGAACGGAAAAGTGGAGATCATCATCAACCCCGAGAAATCATCCACATTTGCCCTCAATATTCGGATTCCGGGATGGGCTGCTCAGTCGCCTGTACCGGGTGATTTGTATACCTATATGGATCAGGCTAAATCGTCCTTCAAATTACTGCTGAACGGAAAACCTGCAGTTTATAAAATGATCAAGGGTTATGCCGTTGTAGCACGTCAATGGAAAAAAGGAGATCAACTTATACTCGATCTGCCAATGGAAGTTCAGAAGGTGATTGCCAATGCGAAGGTAAAAGATGATGTTGGCAGATTTGCTTTTCAGCGTGGACCAATTGTATACTGCCTTGAGGGGCAAGACAACAAAGACGGGCTGGTTCAAAATATCATGGTCGATAAAGATGCCAAAACTACTACAGCATTTAATAAAGAAAAATTAAACGAAATCCAGGAGATCTCTGTTGAAGGAACAGGTACTAAAAGACAAGTGAATTCCGATGAATTAATTCAGGTAAAACAAAAGGTTACTGCAATTCCATATTATGCCTGGGCAAATCGCGGATCAAGTGATATGACCGTTTGGATTCCTTATGAGGCTTCCTCAGCCAGACCACAGCCTGCGCCAACTATTGCCTCTTTAAGTAAGGTGAGTTCTTCATTAGATAACCCGCGTTTATTGGGGG
>NZ_JBFTNT010000377.1:0-3677 GCF_056397585.1 Pedobacter sp. 05L430
CTGTTGAGTGGATAACCACATAGGGGGTCTACATGCCATTTAAAAGTCAAAACATTGTTTTCAAGTTCAACTTTCGGATTTATCGGGCATGGTAACTCACCTTTACTAATCATCACTTTTGTGTAATCAAGTTCAAGATGTGGATATTCGCCAATAACTGCCTCTCTGATATTATAGGAAGAAGCACCGTTTTGAGCGGTTTTTGTTGTTCCGGCAACATCAAGCTTAAAGCCAACATTGGTAAAATCATTGATCGCAGAAATAAATAAATTCACTATTTTAAATCGTAAATTCACTGCTTTCTGAGCATCTGTTCTTGGTTTCTTTTTCTTACGTTTTTTGGGTTTCATTCTTAGAACGGGCTGTCCAAGTCTTTCGTAACCTACCAAATAGGCTAGTTTCCCTGTCATTGGGCCTAGTATCCGAGATTTTAATCGAGCCATAACTATTTGTTTAACAGGAACTTAATTATTCCATATACGAATATACCCAAAAACGAATATTAAGTGTTAGTCAGATTTGGCCGATACATCGTCTAATTTTGGCGTTAATTCTACCACTGTATTGCTCAGGCAAAACAATAGTAAAAGGGAAGCAAAACAATAGCAAAAGGATAGCAAAAGAAAATGTACAAGAAATAAACTGGTGACTTTTACGTCATCCCAATTTTTGACCAATTAAAAAAGGCTGATGTTTTAGTTGTTCGTCATACTCCTGCTGATTTAGAAATGGCCAGATATCGAAATTGCCAAGTTTTTGAAACTCTTTAAACACCTCTTCTTGCTCTTTTCTTTTATCCCTATAATATTGTCCAAGCGATAAAACGGATAAAATTATTTCACCTAATGAGAATTTTAATAAAGGGTTATTTGTATCAAAATATGGCCATTTATATTCATTAAATTAAAATTCAATAGTATCCTACATTGGTTAAGTTGAATTTACTGTTTTTTATAATGAAGTACAACCCTTATAAATATAAAGAAAAGATTCTTTTTATCATTTTAAAAAACTTTTTGTCTGCTTTTGTGTTCTAATTATAGTTTGAACATAATCTCCCTAAGATGAAAACCAAATCCCTATTAGCAACCTTAGTGCTTTCTGCTGGACTTTTCAGCATTACAGCCAACGCGCAGACCGATCAGACTGCGCCTGTAACCGTAAATATTGATTTAACTGCTCCAGTAATCTCTATAGATCTTGGTGCTGATCCTACCGTAAACTTTTTGTATGCTACAGCTGCAGATTATACCGTAGCGCAAACTCAACCTAAGGTTGGGCATTTTACGGTTATCAGTAATCAGAATTACGATATAACTGTTGCGGCTCAGGCTGAATTCACCGTATATCCGGCGCAAACCGCTGTTCCGTTAAGTGTGGTTCAGGTAAGTGTTGATCCTGCAACGGCAAATGGAGGAACGCTCACTATGCAACCATTGTCAATGACACCAGGCGAACTGGTATCGGATGCGACAGCAACTACCGGAGCAACGTATAATGTAAACTATTCAATTCCGGATGCTGCTCCTTTGTTAGGTAAAGCAAACGAGGTATATTCTACAACGGTTATCTATACAGCAACACAGTTATAGATGCCTTATTGTGATTCATTAACGAGGCATTACATTGTTTTGCTGAGTTGGATATTGCTGCCAATCCTTACTATAAGTTTTGCACATGGTCAGGGCTTGTCCGTTAGCCCTTCGCGAATTCTTTTTAAAGGAGAGCCTGGCGAAACCGTTACGCAAGCAATTACCTTTGTTAACAATTCGAAAAATGAATTTAACTTCACCTCCGGTATAAAGGATTGGGATCGTGATTCAACAGGAACAAAACGCTATTTCCCTGTAGGCCAAATCAAAGATTCCAATGGAAAATGGATCCAGCTTTCAGCAGGTAGTTTTGGATTGAAACCCGGAGAAACAAAAGAAGTAAACCTCTCACTGGTAATCCCTAAGAACGACACCTCCAAAAGGTTAACACATAGTATGGTTTTTTTTACACAGGTTAAAGAACAGATGAAGAAAAAACCAAACCAGGCTGAAGTAGGTGTTAATGTGCTTATAGAGGTTGGTGTTCAGGTTTATCATATGCCAGTGGGTTTACCTGCCGGTGACCTGGAATTCCTGGCTTTTGTGGACAAAGGCATTTCCGGTAATAGCAAGACTGGTATCCGAAAAATGGCCGTAAAGGTGAAAAATTCCGGACAGATCAATAAAGACGCCTATGTTAGATTTGAGCTCACCAATAAAGATACAGGTGAAGAAATCCCTATAAAATCTATTGCTATTGCAATGCTTCCGGGTGCAGAGCAATGGGTAAACCTGGACTTACCTGCCAACCTGAAGGGAAACTATTTAGCCGTCGCGATTTTAGATGCGGGAAGCCAATACGATTTAAAAGTTGCTGAAAAAGAAGTTACATATTAGTTTTATTTTGCTGCTTTATATGGGCGTGTGTATTCCACTTAATGCTCAGATAATTGTAACATTGCCTGAGGCCAACATAACGGCACGCAGCAATTATACTGTAACTTTAAATTCAGGAACTTATAATGGTCTTATAGGTCTTATTCCTGTTATTGAGATTAAAGCAAATACAGCTAATTTTGCAAATACTGTAGGCGGAACAGCAACAGTGCCACTAAATACGGCATTTTTAAAGATACGAAGTATTGGCTCACTTTCGGTTCTTGGTTCGGCTACCGAAGTTACACTTACCACGGCCTATCAGGTTATGTATACTGCGCTTGCAAATCTCTCATCCGGAGCTTTTGTGGTAGATTACCGTATCAACTCAGCTGCAAACACCTGGGTTGCTGGAATATACCGTACGCCAATACAATTTTATACAGGCGTGCTTAGTCCTAACCGGATTACACCAACCACTCCTAATTTCGACATCACTATTCCTGCATTTATGACCCCTCAGGTCACATTGGGAACCGTTAATTTACCAGTGAATAGTTTTAGTATTTACCGTGCTGCAAATGGTTTATCGGTTACAAAAACCATATCCGTATCCAATACGGTACCGTATATATTAAACCTGCAAACCGGCAGCAGCCTTTTTACTTTTAATACAAGTTTGCCATATAATCAGCTACCTTCATCGGCTGTTAGCCAGGTATCTGGAACATTAACCGGAATTGGTACTGCAACAGCCATTAATTTGTCTACCACCAGTCAGGCACTAACTACCACTACAGGAATAGGCGTCCCAACAAATAACAATCAGGTGCTCAACGCTGCATTTAGCATCACCGGAGCCAACCTTAAGCAAAGCTTTGTGCAGGCTGGAACTTACCTTGTGCCCATTACATTTACCTGGAACAAACTTAGTACGGCCTATCCTTCCGGAACTTTGCAAACATCACGTTCTGGTAATTTGCAAGTTACCGTTAGCGACCTTTCTGAAGTTGTAGCCAATCAAACCAATGTTTCTTTGGCCTTTTCTTCAGCAAATGATTATCAGCAAGGAGTTTCCAAACAAATGCCTGCGCATATCAAAATCAGTAAAACCACACCCTATAATTTGTATGTAAGGGCTTTAACCCAGAGCTTTAGCTCGGGCGCCAATCAGATTCCGTTAAATGTGCTCAGAATAGGCCCCATGGTGGGCCAGACGGGCATGAACACAGTTACACTCTCTACAACCTCACAACAGCTTATAAACAC
>NZ_JBFTNT010000378.1:0-4297 GCF_056397585.1 Pedobacter sp. 05L430
CGACAAAGGCTGGAATGCTTACTTAGATGGTAATAAAATCCCTTATTTTAGAGCTAATTACATACTTAGAGCAGCCAAATTACCTGCAGGCAGTCACAATTTAGAATTTAAGTTTGAACCGACATCTTATCTTGTTGGAGATAAGATATCAATGATTTCTTCTTTAATTCTGGTAATCATTTCAGGTATTGCTGTATTTTTGCATTTCAGAGCTAAGAAAAAGACTGCTTTGGTATAAACCATTAAACGATAAAGATTGTATTCAAAAGATCAGGCTTCGCAGATTAAGCAGGCTTTCTGGACTGCATATGGGCAGTATATGGCATTGCAACCTTCTGCTGAGGGGTTGCGAATTAACTGGATTAACTATAAGACTGGCATCAAGCATTTGGCTTTCAAAATGCAGGTTGATAAGAAGTCGGCATGGATAGGGATAGAGTTATCCAATCCTGATTTAACCATACAGCAGCTTTTGTTTGAGCAGTTTGAAGAATATAAGAAACTGTTAACCGGAATTTTAGGAGAAGAATGGCAGTGGGAATTACATTCGACAGATGAGTACGGCAAAACAGTTTGCAAGATATATACCGTTTTACCTGGCGTGAGCATATTTAACAAAGAAGACTGGCCTAAGCTGATTTCCTTTTTTAAGCCTCGTATTATAGCGCTGGATGAGTTCTGGAACGATGCGCGTTATGGTTTTGAGCTATTTAAGTAGGCTTTATTTAAAGCTCATCTGATCTTTCGTATCGGGTTTCGCCAGTTAATATCAGTTCGTTGGTGTCTTTATCAATGGTAAAATCGATATCCATAGCGTGATCATCCGTATAATCTATTGCGGCACACATGGAAAATTCGCTGATCTGATATCCTGCTTTAAATTTGCCTTTTAAGTTGTGATCACTAACAAGGGTATCTCTTTCTTTTTTTAAAGCCTTTAGACTTATGTTTTAGCGCTTCCCAAAATCGGACGGGCGGATATTTGTAAGTTGAAAAAATGCTTTACTAAATGCCGCCAGGCTATTATAGCCAGTAGCATATGCAATCTCGCTGGTTGATTTACTGGTTTGCAGAATCATTTCAATAGCCCTAACCATCCTTAGCAGTTTTAAATATTGTAAGAAAGAGATACTCATTACAGATTGAAATAATCTGGAGAGTGTTCTCTCGGCCATACCAAATCTTTTTGCCATATCTTCCAGCGTAAGCTGTTCATTGTAATGCCTTGCCAGAAAAGCAATAATTGGAAGTAAACGTTCATTGTTTGTGGTTGGTAAAGCTATTGGGAATGCTTTTATACCAAGCTGAGGAAGTAAGTTCTTTAAAGAAGACAGGAATTGGAAAGGCACCACATTATTCGCAGAAATATTCCCGTTCCATTTCTCAGTAAAGATGATCATTTCCAGTAAAAGATTATTGACGGGATAGATGCCCAATTGCTGAAAGAAGGGCTCACTGGTATCACCCTGGTCATAAAAATAGATGTTTCTAATCACTGTAGCCTGATGCCTTACTTCAAGATAGTGCGTTAAGCCCAATGGCACCCATACATAATGCCGGGCAGGAATAATATAGCTCACGTTTTTAATGTGTATGAAAGCTACGCCACCCTGAACGTACGTTAATTGTCCTTTTGTGTGCGAATGGGCCGTTAGCTTGCGCTCTATTTTTTCATGTAAAACGAATATRCTATCTGGATTTAAGTCAATTGCGCTAAGATATTCTGATGTTTTTAAAATATTCATTGGCTGTAATGGACAAATAATTGGCAATATAGATAAAATTACAGCTTTGTCATATGGCTAACTTTGTGCATTCTATAAATTATATGTATTTCTATAAAAACCATTATGCTCTTATCTTGCTCTCCGTCCTCATTTCCACTACTACCTTAGCACAGCAAGACCTCTCAGCAAATCATTTGTCGTTAACAGAAGTCTGGAGTAAAGCAGAAACCAATAGTAAAGCCGTCAGGATGCAGGGTTTAAAACTTAACGAATCTGAAGAGGCGATAAAAGATGCCAAAGCAGAACGACTACCTGATATTGAGGCCGAAGGGGAGTATGCAAGGGTGAGCAATATGCCTATTTACGACAATGGTCTGTTTCATACCCCTTCACAATTTGAAGTGGTTCATACTTCCTATAGTTTTGGTGGCAACGCATACTTTAACCTTTACAACGGGAATAAAACCAACCTGAAGATCAGAGAAGAAAAAGAAAAGAAGAACCTTTCTGTGGAACAACTAAATTTAACTACTTCTGAAATTAAGTTAAAATCAGCTGCATATTACCTTGATCTGCAGAGGAGTAAAGTATTTAAAGACTTACTGTTAAAGGATATAAGCGATCAGGAAAAGCAATTAGCAGAGATCAGACAACTCTTTAAAAATGGAGTGATCTTAAAAAGCGACGTGCTAAGAGCAGAGCTTAAGTTGTCGCGCCAAAAGATGTCGCTATTACAAATTGATAACGACATCAATATAGCCAACCAAAAGCTGGCAATACTGATTGGTGAGCAGGATGATTTTAAGATATTGCCCGACTCGCTAACCAGCACTAGTTTAGTTATTAAAAGTTATCCCGAATATTTGGATGAAGCCATAACACACTCTTATGAACTAAAGATCTCTGAAAAGGAAACTGAATTGAATAAGCTGGAACTGAAAAAAGTAAAGGCCAATGTATCTTTTAAAGTGGGCTTGTTTGCAAATTATACCTATTCCTATCCTCAAATTCAATTTTATCCTTACTCTATAGCTATGTATGGGATTGGCTTAAGTGGTATAAAAGCAAGTTTCCCTATCTCAGCATTTTACCATAACAAACATAAAACCAAGGCGGCTGAGCTGGCATTTCAGCGACGAGAGGTTGAACACGAAGCAACAACAGATAAAGTTAGACAGGAAGTTAACGAAGCCTATTTAAGATATAAAGAAGCCATTACAAGGATTGATGTAGCAAAGCAGAATATAAAGCAAGCGACAGAGAACCTGAGGATCGTTAACAATACTTATTTCAACCAGTTATCACTGCTAACTGATCTTTTAGATGCTGATACACAATTGCTGCAAACCAGATTTGATCTTGCAGCAGCGCAGATAGCGGCACAATTACAATATTTCCAATTACAAAAAGCAATAGGCAACCTTTAAAATGCGAACAAAAAAGAAAAACTATACAAGTACCGATCAGCTCATCACCAAAGTCACGGCCTGGATTGCAGGCGTTATTGTTCTTGGTTTAATGATCTGGGGAGCAATTTCCTTATTTGACCTTTATAAGTATGAAGAAACCAATGACGCACAAGTAGAGGAATATATAAACCCTATAACTTCAAGAGTGACAGGTTATATAAGAACAATTAAATACGAAGAAAATCAGGATGTAAAGAAAGGTGATACCTTGCTTGTTATCGACAACAGTGAGTATAAACTTGGTCAGCAAGAGGCCGAAGCGGCTTTGTTAAATGCACAGGCTCAGATTAAAGTAATGGAAAGCAATGAGCTAACCACAACAAAAGCAGCAAGCGTTATGAAATCTCAGATCGCTTCTGCAAAAGCTAAACTTTTAAAGCAACAGCAGGATTATGATCGCTATTCAAAGCTTTTCAAAGTAGAATCTGCAACACTACAACAATTGGAAAATAGCAAGGCTGCCCTGGATGTAGCAGATGCAGAATACAGATCGGCCCTGAACGGCTATGAAACTTCGGCATCGAAAGTTAACGACATCAGGTCTCAAAGGGACGTATATCTGGCTGAAATAAAGCGTAGAGAAGCATTATTGGACAGAAACAAGCTTGATGTAGGCTACACGGTAATTACAGCGCCGTACAATGGAAAGATGGGAAGACGAACCATACAGGAAGGGCAGTTGATCCAGGCCGGACAAACACTGGCATTTATTGTAGATCAGGAAGYGGGCAAATGGGTTATTGCCAATTTTAAAGAAACCCAAATTTCGACCATGAAGCTAAATGGCCATGCGGTTATTGAAACTGATGCTTATCCGGGCGAGGAGTTTCAGGGAACGATTGTTTCCTTATCTCCGGCGACAGGGGCAAGGTTCTCATTACTGCCTCCTGATAATTCTACCGGTAATTTTGTTAAGGTGGTGCAGCGTATCCCGGTTAAAATTAAGTTAGATGACGATAGGAAAATAACCGATAAGCTAAAGGCAGGTATGAATGCTATTGTTGTAATTGCTAAAAACCAATGATTGCTGTAAAACCGGTATTTAAAAGATGGGCTCCTGAATGGCTGATCAGAGGCACCATATTCATTGTTATTTTACCC
>NZ_JBFTNT010000379.1:0-3594 GCF_056397585.1 Pedobacter sp. 05L430
CCTTCATATACATCCATCTTTAATCCACGCAAGCCATCGACACTGTTAAAGAACTTAGCATTTACCCCACCATTGAATGTGGCTCCGTTATCGCTTGAAAACATAATGATCGTATTGTCGTCTAGCCCTAGCTTTTTAATTTCGGCCATAATAATCCCAACCTGATCATCCAGATAAGTGATCATAGCAGCATAGGTTGAATATGGGTACTTAGTTGGTGCGTATCCCTGTTGTCCGTAGTAAGGATACTCATTGAACTGCCCTATATACTTTTTAACATATTCATCAGGTGCTTGTAACGAAACATGTGGAATAGTATAAGGCATGTATAAGAAAAACGGCTTCGATTTTTGCTCATTAATAAAACGAACAGCCTTTTTAGTCATTATGTCTGGCGAATACACTTTGCCTTTGTAATAATCAAAATCCTTATCGGTCGCTTTTGTAGAATCGAGACCTTTATGGACGTACATATAAGGATTATCAAGCATAACCTTCTCATCATTTTCCCAAAGGTGAGAGGGATAAAAATTATGGGATTGCTTTTGGTCCAGGTATCCATAATAATAATCAAATCCTTGCTTTAAGGGTGACCCTGTTGTGTTGTTCATTCCTAAACCCCACTTGCCGGTYAGAGCTGTGACATAACCAGCTTCCTTTAACATTTTCGGAATCGTAAATGTTCCTTCGGGCAATGGCATCTGCCCGGCTTCCAAGCTATCTGGGAAACCGCCCATTTCATAGTTACCACGGATGTAAGAATGGCCACCGTGTTTGCCAGTCATTAGCATGCAACGGGCGGGAGCACAAACTGGTGTACTGGTATAATGTTGAGTGAATTTCATCCCCTCTTTGGCCAGTTTATCCAAATTAGGAGTCTTAATCTTTTTCTGTCCGTATGGGCCAATCTCAGCGTAACCCAAATCATCCGCGTAGATGTAAATGATATTTGGTTTCTTTTGTTGTGCCTTTCCCTGCGAAAAGACGAGTTCAGGAAATAGCAACAGTAGTGCAACTACAATGTGTTTTATCTTGACAATGTTCATCCTCTAAATACTTTAATAGCTAAAGTAATAAATAATGAAGATGACCAGGTCAAGAAAAGTCAATAGGAGTTTCTTATTAAGGGGTGCCAAAGAAATATTGGCACCCTTTTTTGATGTACACTACTTGCTACAAGACATCTCTTGTGGCATTTTTAATTCTAACCGTTACCTCGTAAGTTCCCTCCTGATAGATTCGGAAAGTAAATCGCGGATTAATGCTATAGCCTCGGTCTGGAGTTGGAGTAAGACCTGGGTCGAGTTTGGCAAAGTTGCCTGGAATTCTGTAATAAATGGTATAACCCTGTCCAGGAGGGCCCGCAACAAGCGGGAATGGAACTACTTCAAAGTTACAGGCCATTGTAGAATCTGTTAATACGAGGGGATGGAACCTGGCAAAAGTATCAAAGCTATTCCTGTCTCCACGTTTGATGAACTCATTTTTCTTTGGATTAAATGGAGTGCCGTTTTTATCTACTATTTTTAGAATAATCAATGTACCTTCGTTGGAAGTCTTTTTAATCTTAACTTCTGGCTCTCCAATATCCCCAGACGCGCTGGATCCATCCTTAAACCACGCACCGCCCCCTGCAGATTGCTCCGCTACGGGCCCATCATATAAAGAAAACTGGCCAATGTTTTTAAAATCCTTTGAACCATTCTCATTGGTTGCCCGAATATCAAATTCATAGGTCCCAACAGCCACATTTGCGGTTGTTCCATAAAAAGTAAATGCTCCGGTATGTGTATTAAATTCAACCGGCGGTGCGTTTAATAATTGCCTGTGCTTATTTAGCAATTCAACAGTTGTATCCCTATTCACATCAAACTGAGAGATAAAAATATACCGCTCGTAGTTTGTATATAATAGTTCTGCATGTTTTTTTGTAACCGCATCACGAATATCTAACAATTCATAAGTTACCGGTGCACTGGAGCCATCATTGTCTACCGGCTTAGTTTGAACTGTTATGCCTTTTTGAATTTTTATTGGGCTATCCCGGTATCTGATCTGATTGCTGAGAAAACCGTTTTCGACTTTTTTACAAGAGAATATGATCCCCATCGCTACAAAGCCAAATGTTATAAGTTTTATATATCTTTTCATATTATTAGCTTAAAATCATTAATTCTTGATATCACCGAAAAAAGTAAACGTGTGGTTGTTATTTACCACATGTATCACACCGGTGTTGGTAATAATCCCTGAGGTTTGCACACGTGCCTGCAGCAATTGTTCAGGATCAACCAATGGGAGTTGTGTAGAGTCAGTAGGAATGGTACCCGTTCCATCCTCCTTTTTAACTATTTTAGTGAGGTAAACATATTTTGGTTTAACTGGGAAGATGTTAGGGTCGGTATAATCTGTTGTTGGAATGGCCTGAATTAACCTGAATTCCCCATCGTTAGATTTCCTTAATTTCCCCACTTCACTTAGTGCCTCTACGGGGAGTCTGTCTTTAAACAAGTAAGCCCTCAAAGAATCCTTCAGCTCTGGGAGCTTTAAAGAATCGAATGTAAAAACAAGGTTCTCATCATTTAATTTAATACGCAGATGTGCCTGTTTTTCTTTAACATAATTACTTATAGCGTAATTAGTTAAAGCAAAAACCGTCCCACTGGCATTTACTTCATCTTTTAGACCCATCCGATCTACCATGATGATGAGCGTATCAAACAGCTTTTTGGTTTTTAGATAATCGTATGTGGTCATATCAACCTTAGGGTTGTAAAGACTACCACCGATCACATAATCTTTCTTGCAAGAGTAAACAGTAACCACTGTGACTATTGCAATGCATATCATAATTAATTTTTTCATATCTGATTCATTTAATGATTAAAGCCTTCCTTGCCAGTATGGCGTTTGTGTTAACGTAAAGTCGTCTTTGAACATTCCAGGATCTATTGGCCATAACCAGCCACCTTCAGGAGTGCCATTCATGAACTGGTCTTTAAAGCGTTCGTTATAGGTAGGAAGTGTTTTGGTTCTTACCATATCGTAGTAAGACTGGCCTTCGAAATATAGTTCACGAAGCCTTTCTTCTAGGATTGTTGTGCCCAAAGCTGTGCCTCCCCCGACATACTCAGCAACCTTAGCTCTTTTTCTGATGGCATTGAGCAGTATAACCGCCTCTCCATCACGACCCAATTTGTTCAACGCTTCTGCTCGTAGCAAATAAATATCTGCCAAACGGAATATGATCAGGTTATTGGATAGCCTCGGATCATTTTTTGCCGAACCATCGGCGTAGGTTACATTAGAGAATTTAATGGTCTGACCCTCTGACGACTGCGCCTGGAAGAAGAAAGTTCTATACCTGATATCAGTAGTATCTTTATAGATTTTATTGATGTAAGAGGTATTTACAGGCCATTGAATATCTGCCTTGTTGGCTACATAAGGTCTTCTTAGAGTTGGGGCATACCCTCCTCCGTTTAAAGAAATACCTTCACTTTGTCCATAGCTGATGTTGATCTCGAAGATTCCCTCAAGAGATTTACCGATAAACACTTTTGAATAGTTTGTAGAGTCGCTTAAAGCATACCC
>NZ_JBFTNT010000380.1:0-6580 GCF_056397585.1 Pedobacter sp. 05L430
CAGTATAATTACCAGGTTTCACCTCGTAAAACTTAACAGTGCCCTTTGAATTGGTCCGCGCTGTTTCTTCATTTAATTTAACGGTTATGCCTTCGGCACCTTTTTCATTTGGATCTCTGATGCCGTTGTTGTTATAATCTTCGAAGTATGCTAACTCCAGCTTCTCTCCCTTGCTTTTATTTAATCCTGAAAACTGCTTTTCTATACCTACCCTAATCTGACGAGTATTGAAGGTATTGGAATTGAATGAATTAATTGCGTAATAGTCAAATGGTACTTTTGTTTTCATTACGCTGTAAAACAAGTCGGTAGTTAATGCCCAGTTTCCCTTTATCATCCATTTGGCACTGCCGTTCAAAGCGTAATTTTTGGTTTGGGTAAAACCGTAATAATTATACAATGTTGCCAGTTGCACATTTAACCTGTTTCTAAACAATGTAAAGCTGGTATTTGGCCCAAATGAATACAACTTATAGTCGGCATCTTTTGTTGCAGAAAAAGAATCGCTTAAATAATAAGGATTGAGCTGAATGTAGCTGGTAAAGCCAAACAGACGATTACCGTAATTGCTATTTAGGCGAAGTGAATGAAATGGCGGTTTTGGTTCATTAGAAGTATTTTTATAGGTATATCCATAATCAGCATTAATAGATAAACTATGGTTGTTGTTAAAAAAATTGAGGTTAGCCTGCATTCTGACTGAAGATGATCTCCATTTAAAATCCTGGTTAAGCTGTGTAAGCAATTGCATCCCCTGAAGTGATTGATCCATAAAGTAAGGTCTGAAATCGAGGTTGATCTTCCCCATAAGGATACTGTAACCTACCTCGTAAACATTGATGATGTTTTTGTTTGCACTAAAGTTATAGCGGTTTCCAATATCCTGATACTCCGGCGAATTGTTTAAAATACTGATCCTTGCAGAAAGTGTACTTTTTTCCATTGTTTTAACGACTCTGTTATCACTCTGGAAAAGGCCTCTGTGCAGTCCGGTATAATAGGATGTACTGTAATAATTGTTAGTGATAAATTGATAGCTACCTGCATTAAGTGTGTAATTTATACCTAAAGCGGCTGCATGTTTGCCTGTGTGGTTATTTGCTTTTTCTAAACTGTAGCCACCCTCGAGATCTAATTGCTGGGTGGCGTTTAACCTGACGGCTGTTTTTCCACTTACCTGTTGGTTGTTCACACCGAAGAAACCATTTTGACTGTGAAGATATGTTAGCCTGCCATGCTGATCACCAATGGTTTTAAAGGCATAGCTTGCTGCAATAATAGTTGGGCCTTCCAATGAGTTTGTTACCTGGCTCATCAGCATATAATTGTTCTGCATGCCATATATGCTTAGACTCTTATCTTCATTGAAATTAAGGGTAGCTTTAGCGCCTCTACCACTTAGGACATAATCAAGATTTTCATAAATGCTACCGATCTTTAATCCCCAGTCTTTATGCTGGTAGTCAAGGTAACTATCGTACAGGTTAATGCCTTGCAAATCCTGGTAATAATCCAAATTGAAACGATAATGGAGGTCGGCATTGTTGGATAGGTTAAGTTTTCCGTTAGCCTGCATCTGATAAAATGAGCTGTTCTGGCTCATGCTCATATATCTTAAAGCGGCTGTATTGTTCAGATTTTCGCCATATGGATTATCACCTGCCCCATATCTTCTTACACTGCTGACACTCATGATTCTGATTCTTTTTAGCGCCAGCTGATTACCACCCTGATCCACTGCCTGGATGGTTACATTAAAATCGGCAGCAATTTTATTGTTCAGTTTGTTCCGCGCATTAAAAGGCAACAATTGCTGAGCACCCGGCTGCAAAACCAACGACATTTTCTCGCCGGTGAACTCCAGACCTTCTGGCACTTCAGTAAGTATCAGGCGGAAGGAAATTGGGACTATCCCTCTGTTGGTACATAACAGCATGATCTGAGATTGACCGGTAACCTGATTGAGGTAAAATTCTGATTGCTCGGTACTGATAGCCAGCCCAGTCGCATCACTTAATAGCGTATAAAAAGAAACAGCAGGCTGGATTTTTAACTGCGCATCGTCTGATTTAATGGATACAGTAAAAGCTTGTATGTTTTTGTTTATTGTTTTTCTGTCGGTAATGTATTTCAATGGGAATGCCTTTTTCTCTTTGGCATTTAAGTTAATGCTTTTAGGAAGCGTAATCATACCTGCAAGTGTCTGTGTTTTAATTGCTTCGGAACTTAGTAAAACGGCTTTATCTGACAGGTTCTCTATGATCAGTTTATTCGAAAAGGTTTGACCGCCACTTACTTTAATAGTATCTTTTTCAAAACTATAGCGAACATTGTATGTTTGCTGAGCGATAGCTTGGTTACGAAACAAAAAAGCACAACAAAAACAAGTAAATATTAACAGACTAAAACACTTATCTATGCTTTTCTTTTTGCAGATCATGTTGCAAATCAGGTTAGACGATATATTTGGCCGGCAAATGCTATTTGGCACTTACTACAATAGAACAACAAACAATTATCTTAATTGTTTATTTATATAATGTTGATGCAAAAGTATTACGTTTTAAGCTGATTTGATGATAGTTAAAAAGAAGGTGTCCAAAAAGGTATATTTACTATTTACTTATGCTTATCGTCATCCTGAATTTATTTCAGGATCCCGTTTAAGCGGGTTTTGAATAGTAATTGCGAGATTCTGAAATAAATTCAGAATGACGGCCTTACCCTTTTGAACACCCTCCTTATACTTTGGTTTTAACAAGATGTTAAGTTAAAAACCTGGATTATTTGGTAACAGATTTGGATTAACATTAATTTCCTGTTGTGGTACTGGAAATAGCAATTGTTTTTCTGCGAACGTAGCTCCAAAAGTAGTTCTGTGCCCAACAAAATTATCCCAGTTTCCTGTTACATCGTTGTGTACTTTTCTTGTTCTGATCATGTCAAACCACATTTTGTTTTCAAAACAAAGTTCAAAATTTCGCTGTAACCATACCTCTTGTTCAAATGTTGTTTGAGACAACGCTCCGATAGGTGCAAGTTTTGCCCTGTTTCTAATGGCATTTACATACCCAATAGCTTTAGAATTAGGCCCTCCCTCGGCTCTGTTAGAAGCTTCGGCATACATCAACTGTACATCGGGCAGGCGGTATAGGGTAAAATTCTTTTATCGCCTGCAGCAAACGACTGAATAAACTGCGGAGTTGGATAAACCGATCCGTATTCATCAGAATATTTAGAGATACCCGAAAAATTAGGAATGGTTAATGGTGTTAGCGGATTATTTGAAGGAACAGCTGCAGCATATTGTACCTGAAATATGAACTCGCCAGTATTTTTATTTGAAGGTTTAATCATATCTGTATATTCAGGAAACAAGGTATAACCGCCTTTCTCAATCACATCTAAAGATCGCTTAGCCGATTCCGCATAAAACTGATTTCCACCATTAATTGCGGCACCAGCATAGGTTAAGTATACGTCGGCCAGTATTGATTTTACTGCTCCCATAGATACTAGTCCTGTAGCGTCTTTCCATGCAAGCGTTGATTTTTCTGCCTCCAACAGGTCAGGTATAATAATGCTATCATATATTTCCTTTGCTGCTGTACGCGGAAAATTCAGGTTAAGGTCCTTAGGTGTTTCGGTCACCTTTGGAACAGCACCGTACATACGTACCAAATAAAAATAATACAATGCCCTTAACGTACGTACTTCGGCCAGCATGTTGGTTTTCTCCTCATCTGTTAGGCCTGTAGCATTAATGGCTGGTATTTTTTGAATAGCCAGATTACACGCACCAATACCAAGGTAAAGCTGTCTCCACCATGTGTCGAAATAAAATGAGGTTGCATTGTAAGATAAATTAGAAAAATTAACGAAGCCCGTTTGGCCCAGATCGCTATTTGCTTTACCGGTTACAAACTCCATTAGATTCCAGGTATTACCTCCATAAGATGAAGGTTGGCCTGCTAATAAGCCCTGCAAATTTTGATAACCTGCATTTGCAAACCCTCTGGCCACTTTTTCGCTTGACAAGTCAGATTCTGGTGTCAGAAAATAAGTGGGTTTTTCTTCCAGAAACTTTTTGCAAGAGCACGTAAGTAATATACATGCTACCAATATTATATTTTTTATCGTTTTCATATGAGTAAATTTTAGAATGATGCCTGTAAACCAAGATTCCATACACGCGGACGAGGATTAGAAAAGAAATCCAAATTTTGAGAAAATGCTGAGTTAGAACCGTAACCAGAATTAAACGTATCTACCTCAGGGTCATATCCGGTATATTTTGTTATGAGAAATAAGTTCTGAACACTGGCATAAACGCGCAAGCGACTAAGATGTAATTTACTTACTGTAGCCGAAGGCAAACTAAAGCCTAACATAAAGTTCTGGCCACGTATAAATGAACCATCTTCTACCCACCAGGTATCAAAATGAGAATCCTGAGCAAATCTGTAATTACGAACCTGAGAAACAGAGGTGTTCTGATTTGTTGGAGTCCATGCATTTAACACAGTTGCCAGACTATTTGAAAGTGTTTGCCTGTCTTCAACCGAGTGTTTAAAGTTAGCAGCAGTATTTACACCTTGAACAAAGCGGATATCAAATGCAAAATCCCAGTTTTTATATTTAAAATTACTACTGAAATTTCCGGTCCATTTTGGATAAGCCTGGCCAATGATGCTGTAATAATTACTACCATCTGGGTTGTAAATGTATTTTCTATCCCCAGGTTTTAAATTATGTGCCGCGGCTTCAGCGCTTTCAGAATCGCTATACGTTCCAAGACGGGTCATTCCATAAAAAGATCCGATGGGCTCACCTACTCTGATCACGAAATTTTCGCCCAGGAAGTTTGGTCCAGGGAAGATATCGGCGTTGCCATCATTCAGTTTCAGTACTTTGTTTTTATTGCTTGAAAACAGGAAGGTTGTTGACCACTCAAAATCTTCATTTTTAACATTGACTGTATTTAAGCTTAACTCAATTCCTGAATTCCTTACTGAACCTACGTTTTTGTAAACGTTGGCATTTACCTCGCCGGCCGACCATGGGATTGGTGTTTGAAGTAAAAGGTCTTTGGTTACTCTGTTGTAATAATCAGCAGTAAGATTAACACGATCCTCAAATAGCCCTAACTCCAATCCTCCATCTGCTTGTATTGATCTTTCCCATTTTAAATCTGGGTTACCAATATAACTAGGGAGCAATGTAGACTGAGCTGCACCATTCAAAACAGTTGTATTTGGTTGAATTTGTGCAAGAGAACGCGCCTGCCCTATTTCCTGGTTACCAGATGTACCATAACTTGCCCGTATTTTCAAATTAGAAATTGACTTGTTATCCTTTAAAAAATCTTCCTGCGAAATACGCCACGCAGCACCTACAGACGGGAAGAATGCATATTTATTGTTCTTTCCAAACCTGGAAGACCCATCATAACGACCTGTTGCAGTAAACAAATATTTCTCGTCTATATTATAGGTAAGACGAGCGTAGAAAGAAGCAAGGGACGACTGATCATCTTGAGATTCGTTGGCACTTTTAACCGAGCCGGCTTGTTGATAATGCCATTGGAAAATATCATCAATAAATGATTGCGTTTCTGAACGGACTCTTTCATAACCGGTTCTTTGAAAAGATACCCCAAGTAATGCGGTTAATTTTTGTTTGTCGTTTATCTGCTTGTTCCAGGTTAAGTAGTTTTCTGTTTGCCAGTAATAGTTTAGGTATGAATTAATATTGGCTACCCCTCCCTGATCCTGCGATAAGTGAGGTAAATTTAAAGAAGAATAAAAGTTATTCTTCTGTCCACTTAGGTTATATCCAAAGTCAGTTTTAAAATCAAGATCTTTGGTAAGATGTAATACCGCATATACATCGCCAAGCATCTGCATATTGTTATTGATGGTATATCTTTCGTTAGCAATGTGAACAGGATTTGGAGCACCTTCTAGTCCGGCAATATCAAAATTTCCTGCCCATGATCCATCCGGATATTTTACCGGAACAATAGGCACTTCTTCTGTTACTGCCCTGGGAACGTTTAAGCTACCATTTCCGTCGGTTACTAAACGCTGGGAACTTCTGATCAGGTTTATGTTTCCACCTATTTTGAGCCAGTCTTTAACATCATTATCCATTGTCATTTTTACAGAATAGCGTTTAAACGCTGAGGTTGGCGCCAAACCATTCTGATCCAGGTAACCTAAAGACAAACTGTAAACTGATTTTTCGTTACCACCCTGGATATTCAACTGGTGACTTTGCGAAAAAGCAGGTTTATAAGTTTCTTTTTCCCAGTTTGTATCATAAATTGGTTTATCGTTCGTATCAAAAAGTAATGGAAAATTAGCATGATTTAGTTCTACCGGAGGTGCCCAAACTGCGCCAGCGGGATCAAACTTTTGACCATTTGCAAAAGACTCGTTGTATATTTTCACAAACTGTTCAGAATTTAATGTAGGTAAATGCCTGTATAGCTCACTTATGTTCATATTGTTTTCATAAGAAACAGTGGCATCACCCTTTTTCCCACGTTTTGTGGTAATCATAATTACACCATTTGCAC
>NZ_JBFTNT010000381.1:0-3536 GCF_056397585.1 Pedobacter sp. 05L430
TCCTAATACAGATCATGGATTATATTGGAATGTAAAGAAGGAAAATAAATATGTTTTTTATGCTCCAGACTATGACAGGCTTATTGTTTTAAACAGTTCTGATTTATCAAAAAAGTGTTACTGGGACAGTATGAATGGCCTTATAGATTTTGGAGGGTGTGATAATGAAGCGTACACGAAAGACTTAACGAAGAACAGAACAGATCCAAAGGACATTAAAAACAAGCCGGTCTTAAAAATTGACAAAAACTGGAATATCAATGACCTTAACTTAGGGACTTCAACTGAAGCTGATTTCCTTAAGTCTGCCACCAGCAAAAATTTTGAAAGAGTGATCACATCGGATCCCAATGGAGTTTTACAGGAAGTTATGCATGAAAATAAATACAATAATTTCTATTTCTACTTTATAGCAGGGAAAAACGGGGAAAATGATCTGAAGAGCAATTTATTAAAAGGCTATTCTATTAATGACTTTGATGGCGTAGAAGTCTCATTTGAAAATCAATTAAAAAAAGGGATGAAAGGAGAAGATGTCTTAAAGGTCATCGATAAGAAGGATCTAATTGGAGATATAGAGTTAAAATATTCCAATACTATCGAGATTAAAAACCCAGCTTATAAGATCAATTTAATATTTGATGATAATAAATTATTTTCGAGTATGTATGTTCTAAAGAAAGAATAATCTGTTGTATTTATGGTGAATAGCTATTTATACCTTGCTTCGGGTCCTCCTTTAAAACTGCCGTATAGCCCTGAGACTGTTTTTGTGGTCTAATAACTATTCCCCAATTGCCCCAAGTTCTTTAATGACCGGTGTACCTTCCGAGTTCAGCAAAATGAGTTTAATCTTAGAAAACCTGGAAGGCTTAGTCAACATTTCAATTCTTTTATGCCCAACCGAACTACCGCCGCCAATTGTTTTCCAGTTTTGCCCGTTAAACCCTTCTAAGCGGTATTTCCGGATTCTTTCCCCTTTTGCGATGTCTTCTTTAATCACCACCCCTTTCAACAACTGTTTCTTGCCAAGATCCAGTAAAATCTCCTTCCCGCGTCCTGAGGATGTTGCAATTGGGCGATATTTCACTTTTACTGCATCACCAAAATCTTTTAGCAATGCTATATCTTTCAGAGGAACCAGTCCGCTGCTATCCACTACAATCCCAATTAGCATGTTGGAATTACGACCTACACTCGTTATATAATTATCCAGGAACTTTTCTTTACTAATCATGTCCTGAGTGTCGTCCACCCAGAACCACCCACCCTGGAAACCACCAGTTCTCAATGGAAAATCAGTTTCACCCGGACACCAGATTTTACCTCCCGGAACACCGGAGAAATCATTCTCCTTAAATCCTTTAGTGGCATCAATACCGTTGGTGGTACTCCAATTGGGATATGGCGCTAATCCATCTTCGTTTCCAATCCACCTTATCAGGTTTTTAGCGGAGGCTGGACCCTGAAAGACAACCGCATCAGGCTGGAGTTTTTTAAGCAAAGCGTCTACATCAGGACCACCTTCACTAACTGGTATCACTCCTCCATCGAACCAAATTTCGAAGAGCTTCCCATAATTAGTCCATAATTCCGTTAGCTGCTGTATTACAATCTCATTATATGTTTTTTGGTCAACTGGTCCGCCCTTCTGAACAACACCGGGATTATCGGCCCATAGATAACCATTGGTCGATGCACTAGCATAAATACCCGGACGCACGCCATATTTCTTACAGGACTCGACGAAATCCTTCACCAAATCCCCCTTACCACTTTTCCAGGAACTATTTTTTACACTGTAGGCGTGAGCAGCTGTGGGCCATAAGCTAAAACCTGACCCATGCTTTGCTACAAGCACCGCGTATTTTGCGCCCCCAGCCTTAGCCGCGGCAATCCACTGATCTGTATTTACTTTCGAAGGGTTAAAAACCGATGCTGGAGGATGCGAACCGTAAACCCGCCAATTGTAGTTGGGCTTAAAAGTGGGCATATCGAAGTGGAAGATTGCACCAATCTCTGCATCCGACCACTCCTGATGCGCGAGAGTTGGTAAAGCTAACTTGTCCTGAGCCGCAACAATAATACTACTGAAGGTAGCAAAGCCAAGCATTGTTGCTTTCAGCAAATGCTTTATCATGGTTTCATTTTTCATTTAGTTGGGCTTGTGACGTCATTAGTTTAACCAATAAATTTATTACAGTTCCAGACTGGAAAGATGATTTAACCAGCCTACGTGTATTTTTTATAAAATCCTTAAAATGCTCATTAACGCACCTAAAACTACCACCACCAATATAATGAGATAAAAAATAGATGGATTAAATAGACGGTTATGGAGCATTTTCTAAAATACTATTTTTTTTTGTTAAATGACACGTTAGCATCTTGAATAGGAGTAGCCCCCTTTGACATGGATTTTTAAAACTAATCAGATGTGCTTACCTATAGAAATAGGATAATAGATTTGGTTTGAATTATGTAACTTTGTATTATGGCACATACGGAGACACTTGAGGATTTCTACAAGAAAAAGTTTAATTGGTTACCAGATAATCTCAGTCAGGATATCGGACACTTTAATGTATTCAGATCAGAGGACTGTTACCTCCCCGGCGCCAAGCCTGTTCAATATAGTCGCCGGGACTTCTACAAGATCAGCCTTTTCAAGGGTAAGGGGGTTATTCACTATGCCGATAAAAGCATAGAAATGGATGGAAGTGCATTGGTCTTCTTTAACCCAGTTGTTCCTTATACTTTTGAAAATCTAAATGACAAGCATTCGGGCAGATTTTGTATTTATAAGGAGTCTTTTTTTACTGAGATGTTGCGCAGCAATGTTCATCAATTGCCGATGTTTTCTCCTGGAGCGAATCCTGTTTATGTACTTAACGCTGAACAGGAAACAGTTGTATTAGCTTTATTTGATAAGATGTTGGCAGAATTTAATTCCGACTATATTTTTAAATATGACTTACTACGTAATTACGTCACTGAGTTGATTCACTACGCTTTGAAGATACAGCCTTCTAACCGCCTCTATCAACACCCGGATGCCAATTCACGTATCACCGCTATATTTACAGAGCTTCTTGAACGACAGTTTCCCATCGAATCGCCATCACAAAGATTTGGTCTGCGCTCTGCTAAAGATTTTGCTGATCAACTATCCGTACATGTTAATCATCTTAATCGGGCTGTCCGTCAGACGACTGGAAAAACAACTACGGATCATATTATGGAGCGACTGACCAGCGAGGCCAGGGCACTTTTGCGCCACACGAACTGGAATGTTTCCGAGATAAGCTACTGTCTTGGATTCGAAGCACCCACACATTTCAATAACTTTTTCAAAAAGCAGACCAGTACTACCCCTTCGGCATTCCGACATGTTTGAATTTCGTAATGATCGGTTTGATCGACGTATACGCTCAGGTGATGTTTCGCTATATATTTGTATCGTAAAAACAAACGAAATATGGAGAAAATCAGAACTTGGTTTATTACAGGAGCTTCCAAAGGATTTGGGTTAAGCC
>NZ_JBFTNT010000382.1:0-3534 GCF_056397585.1 Pedobacter sp. 05L430
GGTTACCGGAGAATTCAGTGCCTACTTGTTTACAGCAATGAAAAATGTGATGTTCAATCATCTCCGTAAAAAGGAGCTGCTCACTGCAGACATTAGTTTTTTGCCAGAGCAGGCGGCTACTGTTAGCCATTCAGCAGACCATCGTCTTCAGTACAAGGAATTGGAACAGGTATACCAGCTGAAACTAAGCCAGCTAAGCCCGCAGCRAAGGAAAATCTTTAAACTAAGTCGTGAAGAACAAATGACTTATCCGCAAATTGCAGAAAGCATGAACCTTTCTGTAAATACAATCAAAACCCAGATGCTGGTTTCGCTCAAATATCTGCGGGAGAGTCTTAAAGAACACATCGATATCACGATCCTACTAACTGTTATTATCTTTTTTTAATTTTTTTTCATTTCCGCTCACCCTGCCTAACGTTTATCGGTGTCTTGTAGGTGAAGGATAGATACAATGAATTTAAAAATAGATAAGGCCCTCATTAAAAAATACCTTGCCGGCCTCTGTAATAAGGAGGAATTAAAATTAGTGAGAGACTTTCTTAAGCAGGAGAATGCTCAGCAACTGTTTGATGAAGTATGGAATGAACAATGGGTAAATGAAACTAATGCCAATGATACAGACCACCACTCACAGCAGATGGCTGACTGGAAAAGAAAAATACATCAGCGGATCAATGAAGAATCTCTAAACTCAGAAATAACCGTTGCAAAAAATACGCCTATTCCATTTATTAAAAGAATTACGAACTGGCAATACGCAGCAATCTGGGCAACATTATTTATTGGGGCCGGACTTTGGGTTATTACATCCAAAAGAAGCAATGAGTCATTAGTGGTTGCTTATGTAGAAAAACATAACCCTAGCGGACGCAGAACGATTATAACGCTGCCTGACAGCTCACAGGTTTATCTTGGGCCTGAGAGTAAATTGCGTTATGCAGAAAAATTTAATGGAAGTACCAGAGAAATAAATCTGGAAGGAGAAGCCTTTTTCGAGGTTACTAAAAATCCAAAGAAACCATTCATTATCCATACCGGAATAATCACAACCAAGGTATTAGGTACTTCTTTTAAAGTAGATGCATTTATTAATAAGCCGGTTACTGTTTCTGTAAGTACAGGTAAGGTTAGCGTGGATAGGCATGCCACTAACAAAACAGAATCAATTGCCATATTGATGCCCGGGCAAACGGTAACATGGAATGAAACTGATCATATAAAAACATTAGGCTCTGTATTGGTTAAGGATATCAGCGGATGGAAAGATGGACGTTTGGTGTTTAATAAAGTCCCTCTATCAGAAATCGCAAATATTCTGGAGCGGTGGTATGACGTGGAAATCAGTTTTAAAAATAAAAAAAACGCTTCAAAGTTGTTAAAAGTCAACCTGACGGCAAATGTACCTATCAATACCTTAATGAAGATTTTAAGTGTCTCGGGACAATTTAAATATCATATTCAAGGCAATCACATTACTATTAATTAATCGGAAAGGACAAGATATGTAACACCTGGACTTAAAAAAAGAAACGCCCTCCCGCTAAGGAGGACGCAAAAATCATCAACGAGCTGGTTGTTTTCGAAGACGCATCAGCCCAGAGATAAATATTAACAGATATCCGCCACTGGCGAAAACCCGTAATGATCAAAAATATGCAAAAAGGATTACATCTGCGTTCTTCTTTTCGATTTATTAGCATGTTATTAAAAGGTGCTATTATCATCAGAAAGAAGTTTAGCAAGATGGCTAATAACAATCTGGTAACAGATAAAATTTATTTCTTTATGAAATGCTCGTTCCTTCTGATCGCTGTCAACCTCACATTTATTGGAGTGCTATTTGCCAGCTCTGTTCGCAGTCAGAATTTGAATCAGAAAATTAAGCTTAAGCTGGAAAATGCAAGTGTCGAAAATTGTTTAAGTACAATAGAAAAGCAATCGAACATACAGATCAATGCCCAGGTAAGCCTGCTAAATAAAATCACAAAAAAAATAAGCATAGATGCTACTGAGATTACTGTGGCCGATGCGCTGGCTAAAGTTTTAAACAATACTAATCTGGAGTATAAAGTAATTGAGGGTTATGTTGTAATTACTAAAAAACCAGTCCCCATAATTATCTCAGGAACGATTGTAGATGAGAAAACTGGTGAAACACTAATTGGCGTAGGTATTCGCATTAAAACAATGGGTGGTGGCGCATCTACTGATATGAATGGTAAGTTCCGTATTACCGTACCTGAGGGCGGAGCGATACTTGTGATTTCTTACATCGGTTATCAGAGTAGAGAAATTAAGGTTGATGCGAATACTAAAGAGTTGAGAATTTTACTGAAATCATCCTCTACCCAATTGGGCGAGGTAACTGTTCAGGCCCGTAGGAAGACAAATACAGAGGTGGCGGTGCTCGACGAGCGTAAAAAAGCGGCTATTGTACAAGATGCCATATCTGCAGTTCAGATAGAGCGTACAGCAAGTATTACTACAACACAGGCGCTGCAGAGAGTGCCTGGGGTTACAGTAACTGATGATAAATATGTAGCTATCCGTGGTTTGGGAGACAGGAGTGTAGTTGGCCAGTTGAATGGCGTACGCTTAGCTTCGTCAGATCCTGACAGAAGTTCAATTCCTTTCGATCTGGTACCCGCCTCTCTTTTAGATAATGTTACCATTTATAAAACAGTTACACCTGATAAACCTGCAGATGCAGCAGCAGGTATTGTAGAATTGAAAACCAAGTCTGTGCCCGATAGCATGGTGGTGAATGTAATTATTCAATCTGGTTTTAACTCAAATATCGGGATAGGGGGACAGTATAATAGTTTTTTCAATAGCGATATGGGCTTTTTGGGGGATAAGATCAATAACAAGAATTTGTCTGCTGATTTCTTAAACCTGGCCACACAGTATAAAGGCGGGTTAAACCAGATCCAGAATATGATTTCGAACAGCGGGTACAGTCCCGCGGCAAAGCAGGAAGTTGGTCGTATTAACGGGATAATGCAGGGCTTTGATCCTGTGCTTACTACCAAGTATAAACAGGCTCCTTTAAATCAGTTATACTCTGCAACTTTTGGTAATAGTTATACCTTGTTTAAAAAACATAAACTGGGTGTTATAGCTGGTGGTAACTACTATCGCCGTACCACAGATATTTCGGGTGGTGATATTCAGCAATACAGTATTTATCAGGGTGTGGTAACCGGAAACCCGCAGGTAAGCAGCCCAAGAAATATTCCAAATTACATTACTCCGAACAATCTTTACATGGGTCGGTACCAGACCTATAAGGAAAATACAGGTAACGAAACACTTAATTATGGTGTTTTGGGTGGTTTAACTTATCGCTTCGATACCCGAAATGAAATTAGCATGCAGTATCTGGGTAGCTGGGGAGGCGAAACACRAGCCACCAATATGAATGGTGGTTACGAATATACTGGTTTGCCCGGAGAAGTAAAAAGCACCATTTATTCTTTAAAACAGAGCTATCGTACACTAAATACTTTTAACCTTCAGGGAGAACACAAG
>NZ_JBFTNT010000383.1:0-3481 GCF_056397585.1 Pedobacter sp. 05L430
TTATGCACCCAAATAACCCGTTTGTACCTATAATTCATATGAATATCAGGTATTTCGAAATGGATAACGAAACAAGATGGTTCGGTGGAGGGATAGATTTAACTCCACATTATATTATTGATACCGACGCACGGTATTTTCACCATCTTTTAAAACAAACTTGCGACGAATTTGATACGTCTTTTTACCCTAAGTTTAAGGCTCATGCCGATGATTATTTCTTCATCAAACACCGTGAAGAAACAAGGGGAGTTGGAGGTATTTTTTACGACCGATTAAGACCTGAAAACACAGGTTTATCCTTTGATCAGATTCTTGATTTTTCTATAGCAGTTGGCAATACATTTATTCCCGCATATACGGAACTAATTGACAGAAACAGAGATAAAGAATTTGACGAGAAACAACAAGAGTGGCAATACCTGCGCAGAAGCCGATATGCTGAATTTAATTTGGTGTACGATGCAGGAACAAAATTTGGTCTCGAAACCAACGGTAGAATTGAATCTATTTTAATGAGTTTACCACCTATGGCCAAATGGATCTACAATCATCAAACACTTCCAGACAGTGAAGAATCCTATACATTAAGCAAGCTTAAAAAGGGGATAGAATGGGCTTAAGAATAGCCTAATTTTTACGTTAAAATTTTTCCACAATGCGCCTTAATGGCGCTTTTTTTATTAGCTTCGCAAGGTTATAAGAATACCACATTTAAATCGTTCTTAAGGAACATTAATATTTATGGCAGAAGATTTAGAAAATCAAGAAAACGACAAAATAATAAGGATCGATATTGACGAGCAAATGAAATCAGCTTACATCGATTATTCGATGTCGGTTATCGTATCAAGGGCTCTACCTGATGTACGTGATGGATTAAAACCTGTACACCGCCGAGTGTTATATGGTATGCTCGATCTGGGATTAACAAACAACAAACCATATAAAAAATCTGCACGTATTGTAGGTGAGGTACTGGGTAAGTATCACCCACATGGTGATGCTTCTGTTTACAACACTATGGTAAGGATGGCTCAGGAATGGAGCTTACGTTATTTAATGGTTGAAGGACAGGGTAACTTTGGATCAATCGATGGTGACTTTCCAGCAGCAATGCGTTATACAGAGGCCCGCTTCCAGAAGATTGCAGAGGAAATGCTTGCTGATATCAATAAGGATACTGTAGATTTCCAGTTAAACTTTGATGATTCATTGCAAGAACCAACAGTTCTTCCGTCAAAAGTTCCAAACTTACTGATCAACGGATCATCAGGTATTGCAGTGGGTATGGCTACAAATATGCCTCCTCACAACATTACAGAAGCTATTAATGCAACAATAGCTTACATCGAAAATAACGATATTACTATTCCTGAATTAATGAAGCACATAAAAGCACCTGATTTTCCTACAGGAGCTATTATTTATGGCTACGCAGGTGTTCAGGAAGCTTTTGAAACTGGTAGAGGCCGTATTGTAATGCGCTCTAAAGCAGAAATTGAAACCACAAAGGACCGCGAAACCATTATTGTTACCGAAATACCTTACCAGGTTAATAAGGCAATGATGATCGAGCGTACTGCTGAACTTGTTGGAGAGAAAAAAATTGAAGGTATTTCAAACATTAAGGATGAGTCCAATAAAGACGGTATCCGTATTGTTTACGAAATTAAACGCGATGCCAATGCTTCAATCGTACTAAACAATCTATTCAAGCAAACTGCGCTACAAACTTCATTTAGTGTAAATAACATTGCCCTGGTTAAAGGCAGGCCGCAATTATTAAATCTAAAAGATCTGATTCAATATTTCGTTGAACACCGTCACGAAGTAGTGATCCGCAGAACTAAGTTTGAATTAGCCGAAGCAAAAAAACGTGCTCACATCTTAGAAGGCTTGTTAATTGCACTTGATCATTTAGATGAAGTAATTAACCTGATTCGTAGTTCAGATACCCCTGAAGAAGCGAGAGTAGGCTTAATGGAGAAATTTGGATTAAGTGATATTCAAGCCAGAGCCATCCTTGATATGACACTCCGCAGGTTAACTGGTCTGGAGCGTGATAAAATTAAAGATGAGTACAACGAATTAATGAAAACGATAGAATACCTACAGTCTATTTTAGATGATGAAGGTAAACGTATGCAGATCATCACTGAGGAATTAACCGAAATGAGAGAAAAATACGGTGATGAGCGTAGAACTCAGATCGTACACTCTGCAGAAGACATGAGCATGGAAGACTTCATCGAAGATGAAGATGTAGTAATTACCATTTCTCACGAAGGTTATATCAAACGTACTCCGGCAACAGAATACCGTACACAAGGTAGAGGTGGAAAAGGTTCAAAAGGCAGTGACTCAAGAAATGAAGATTTCATTGAACATATGCTAATTGCATCCAACCACAACTATATGTTATTCTTTACAGAAACAGGTCGTTGTTTCTGGTTAAGAGTATACGAAATTCCTGAAGGATCTAGATTAAGTAAAGGAAGAGCAATCCAGAACATCATTAATATCCCTAAAGAAGAAAAGATTAAGGCCTTTATTAAGGTTAAAAACCTTAAAGATCAGGAGTACCTTGAAAATAATTATATTATCATGTGTACCAAAAAAGGAACAATCAAGAAAACTTCTTTGGAGGCATATTCAAGACCTAGGGTTAATGGTATTAATGCAATCAATATCAATGAAGGTGATCAGTTACTTGAAGCAAGTTTAACCACCGGAACCAGTGAAATTGTTATGGCATTGCGCTCTGGAAGGGCAATTCGCTTTAACGAAGAAAAGGTGAGACCGATGGGTAGAACCGCAACTGGTGTTCGTGGTGTAACCCTTGCTCATGAAAATGATGAAGTAGTTGGCATGATTGCTGTTAATGATCCGGGAGCTACTGTTCTTGTTGTATCAGAAAAAGGTTATGGCAAACGTACCGACATCGAAGATTATCGCGTTACAAATAGGGGTGGTAAGGGAGTTAAAACCATTAACGTTACTGAAAAAACCGGAGCACTTGTTGCGATTAAAAACGTAACTGATGCAGATGATTTAATGATCATCAATAAATCAGGTATCGTTATCAGAATTGTGGTTAGCGAATTAAGAGTAATGGGCAGAGCAACACAGGGTGTTCGTTTAATTAACTTAAAAGGTAACGACGAGATTGCTTCAGTAGCTAGAATTGATCACGATGACGAAGAAGTAGAAGAAACAACTGAAAGCCATATTGTGGTAGACGGTGAAGCTCTTGAAGCTGCTCCTGATGAGGATATTACAGAAGAAACTGGCGAAGAGGAAGCTGGCGACGATGCGGAGGAAGAAACCGAAGATTAAAAATCAAATTGTTGAACATATATTAAATAAAATGAAAAAGATACTTTTTAGTTTATTATTTGTAGGTGTTGCCACACTTGCTAATGCACAAAAGAGTGAAATTGAAGCTGCTAAAAAACAATGGGCACTTTTGTCTTTAAAC
>NZ_JBFTNT010000384.1:0-3445 GCF_056397585.1 Pedobacter sp. 05L430
GTATTACAGGCATCAGGAAAGCTCAAGCTCTATTGTTGACGATCTTGGAGAAGCTGAGGTGCTGGGAGGATATAAGATGGAAGAAGACATGCTGGATAACATCAATAAAGTAACCCTTGAAGATATAGGTAAAGCATTTGCGAAATATGCAAAAGGTGTAATATGGCTATATCTGGGCGACGAACAATTGGGTAAGCAGGCCTTTCAATAGGTTTTAGCTACGGTTTTCCCAAGATACCAACAGATCCAGCTAAAGAATGGTGCAGCTATAACGTCAGCTGTATAATGTACATGCTGAACAAGCAGAAGTCCCCCAACAATTACCGCAGCAATAAAAGATATGAGCTTATCTCTTTTGCTTTGCATGCACAAACCACCTATAATTAAAGTAGCAGTATGGCCTGAAAAGAAAAGGTCTTTGGTGATTACATTTGATCTGTAAAAAAGAATAGAACATGGGTCTGCCAATTCAATGATGCCGGTAGGAGCGTTAAGCGGTACTAATGTAATAGATAAAATGCGGGCAATGCATAAGAATATGAATGTCCATAATGCTGTTAGGCAAATAGAAGTGTTTCTGGACATCCGTACCAGAAACAGGATAATTATTGCATAAAGTATAATAAATATATACAGTGAAACATCAATGGCTGGTATTTTTTTCAATAACCAATCATTTAATACCGTACCTTCTCTTGATTCTATATGGTGAAAAAACTGTGGAATAAACAATAATATTCCGATAAGTATAATTGTTCCTAGTATAAGTTTGAGCCTAAATGGTGGATATTCCCATGCAATTTGCCAGGAGAATTGTCTAGAATGCATTATTTAATCTAAGTTTTGTTTATTTCTAATCGTAAAAAAGTATGTCTCAATTACCCCCTAATATTGTCGTACACTGCCTCTCTAATAGTTAGATTATAGCAGTAAGTTCGTAGTGTTAAACATACTCAGTAAAAGTCAGAATTTATATTCTGATTACACTAAATTAACATTAAAAAATTAAAATGTAAATATCATGGAAATCAAAACAACTAGTGAAAGAATGTATGCTCTTCTTGTATTATTTGATATGCATACCAGTTTTTATTCGAAAGCCATTTTGGGAATCACCACAAGGGACGCACATAACAGATTGAATACTAAAGCTAATCACGTTTCGTGGCTTGCTGGAAGCCTTGTTGAGCAGCGCTATTATTTGGCAAATATGTTGGGTATTTCAGGTAATCAGACTGCCCATAAATTATTTGAAAATCATCAGGGAATAATTGAAAATGCTACCTACCCACCATTAAGTGAGTTTAATGAAGATTGGGATAAGATAAGTCCACTATTAAGAGATGCATTAATAAAAGTTACTGATGAAAAACTTAACGAGGAGATTGATATGGGATTTGAAAAGATGACTGCTTATGAGCTGATCGCATTCATTATTTATCGTGAAGCAAATTGTATTGGTCAGATCGCATTATGGCGTAGGCTATTAGGCTATGAGGCAATTAAATACGACTAAATAAAATATTATAAATTTAGTAAATTCATATTCCAAAATCAAACTATAAACTAAAAACTAAAAACTATGAAAATTGCAGTTATTATTGTCCGTACTTTAATAGGGTTATTACTTTTATTTGCCTCAGTATCCTATTTTTTTAATCTTGTACCACAACCCGAGCTTAAAGGGGATGTTAAAACATTTATGCTGGGCGTAAATGCAACTGGTTACTTAATGAATCTGATTAAGATAACCGAACTTATTTGTGGAATTGCTTTTATCACGGGGCGTTTTGTAACACTGGCTAATGTTGTTATATTTCCGATTGTTATAAATATTGTCTTGTTTCATGGTTCCCTTGATCCTTCGGGGATTGGAGCTGGTTTATTTTTACTAATTGGCGTTTTATTTCTTGCATGGTATCACCGTAAAAATTACGAAAGCTTATTTGTCGCAAAATCATTTTAACCGACATTGCCTAAATGCTTGGATATGGCAATTCTAAATTCATATTTAAACTTTGATGGAGATGCAGAAGAAGCATTTAACTTCTATAAATCGGTATTTGGAGGTGAATTCCTGGTATTAACAAGATTTAAAGAAATCCCGGAATGTGAGATCATGTCGATAGAGGATCAGGAAAAGATTATGCACATTTCGTTGCCAATTGGCAAAGCAAGTATCCTCATGGCTACAGATATTTTAAGCTCTTTAGGACAATCATTAACTCTTGGTAATAATTCGTATATTTCTATTAGTGCTGAAACTGAAGAAGAGGCGATTAGGTTGTTTAACGGCTTATCCGTTGGTGGGGTAATTACTATGCCACTTGAAAAGTCTTTTTGGGGCTCTTTCTTTGGAATGTTTAATGATAAATATGGTATTCAATGGATGATAAATTATGAGTTTAAATAATCAGTTTTTTATGGCTCATCCGGCACTCCAGCCGTATATTGATGGTTACTTATATTTAGATATGAACTTTTCTTGTGATACAGGTGCTCCGTTAAATATTTATCCGGTTACCAGTACACAAATGTCTTTCGTGATTGATGAACAACATTTATTTCATGAGGTGGGGGTTGATAGGATTTATCAGTATCCGCTTTGTTTTTTGGGCTTACTTGACCATAGCCGAAGCTTCGATGTTTACCCAAAAGAACTCATAATGGTGATTTTTAAACCTTATGGAGCTTTTAAACTATTTGGTATTCCGCAGCGTTATTTCTCAAATGAAGCTACGGATGTACAGCTTCTTTTTCCTGAAATTAAAATTTTAACTGAACAATTGAGGGAAGTTGCAAAGATGCCAACCGCAGTTGTTGCCAGATTAGAAAGTTGGCTGCTTAAGCGGTTAATTAATACCGAAAAAATTAATGTAAATAGTGTGGCGTATGCTTGCGACCAAATACAGAAAAGTAGAGGGCTTATTCGCATTGCAGAACTTAGCCGGCAAGTAGGAATGTCTGAAACTAATTTGGGTGTGCAGTTTAGAGAAAAAGTAGGATTTAGTGCGAAAGCTTTTAGCAGGATTGTACGGTTCAATAACATCAACAGTTTTATTACAGAGAATAATGCTGTTAACTGGCAGGAATTGGTCTATAAATTCGATTTTTTTGATCAAAATCATTTCATTAAAGAATTTAAGCGTTTTTACGGTTGCACACCGTCTCAGTGGCACGCTGGTCTTTCGCAGGATCTTTAATTTTAAAGAGCAAAAGCCGGAAAAGTATCCGGCTTTTGATTTTTTTCATAGGAGGTGATTTTGTAATTGACGTTGAGAGACGTGATTGATATTTTTATATTAATTACATTTTAAATCTTATGTGCCGGTAACAAAGTACTAAAGAGGCCGGCACGATTAGCAGATTTGTTTAACCAAATAGCTATTACAAACATAGGCATGTGATATTTTTTTTACAACTGTGTAAATACACAGGTGAATTT
>NZ_JBFTNT010000385.1:0-3444 GCF_056397585.1 Pedobacter sp. 05L430
CGATCCTGCTTTGTTTATTTTTCATGAAGAATGGGCAAGCAAAGAAGCCCTGGAATTGCATAACCAAACAGCTCATATCAATAAATTTATTAAGGATTCTGTTGACATTATTGATGGCACTGTCGTTATACATGAAACTGATAAACTTGCCTAATATTAAATAGCTATCTCTGATAGCACAATAAAAAGAATAAAAAAATGGAATATAGAAAATTAGGAAAAACAGATTTAAACTTATCTGCTATTACTTACGGCGCCTTTGCAATAGGTGGCAATATGTGGGGAGGAAATGAGAAACAAGATTCTATTGATGCTGTTCATGCATCTTTAGATCATGGTGTTACAAGTTTAGACACTGCTCCTTTTTATGGCTTTGGCTTAAGCGAAGAACTTATTGGCCAGGCAATTAAAGGTAAAGACAGAAGTAAAATTCAGCTATTAAGCAAATTCGGTTTAGTTTGGGATGGTAGCAATAACGGAAAAGGTGAGTTCTTTTTTGATGCTAACGACAATGGAAAAACCATACCCGTTTATAAATATGCAGCAAAAGAAAACATCATTAAAGAAGTTGAGGAAAGCTTAAAACGTTTGGGTACAGACTACCTAGATTTACTACAGTTACACTGGCCAGATGCTACAACACCTATAAGTGAAACTATGGAAGCATTGGAAAGCCTTATCCAACAAGGAAAAATCAGAGCTGCCGGGGTAAGTAATTATAGCCTGGAGCAGTTAAAAGAAGCAGAAGAGTCAATCCAACTGGCTTCTAATCAGCTTTCTTACAGTATGCTTAACRGGACAATTGAAAAAGATGTAATTCCATACACCATAGCAAACAACGTTGGAATTATTGCCTATAGCCCTTTAGAAAGAGGTTTGCTTACCGGTAAATACTTCAAAAACGCTACCTTAAAATCGGATGATCATAGAAATGGTTACTTTGGCCAATTCGATCCTGAAAAGGTAAAGTCATTTCTAAATGCCATAGAGCCTTTAGCGATCAGCAAAAATGCCTCTTTATCACAATTGGTTTTAAGGTGGACAACGTTACAACCTGGTATAACCATAGTACTGGCAGGTGCCAGAAATACAAATCAGGCAGTAGATAATGCGAAAGCAATTAACATCTCTCTTAGTGAAGATGAATTGGCTTTTATTAATAAAGAGCTAGAAAAACTTTAATTCAGATTTTATAGCTAAGCTACAAAAAGAGCCTTCCACTTATTCAAGTGCTCTTTTTTCTTTTTTAACCCTATGCAAAGTTACCGCTGCATCAATAGAGTGAGAGGTATGAATATCATTATCGGCCTCAGATATATCAGAAAGTTTTTGATAGTATTTATGAAGAACATCCAGCTCTGATTCCGTTAAATCCTCAATATCAACCATCCTGTTGCTGGCATGTCTGCTTGCAGCTATCAATTCGTTTAACTTAAGCTGAATGGCTTTGGAATCTTTATTTTGAGATTTTTGGATAAGGAAAACCATTAAAAAAGTAATTATTGTGGTCCCTGTATTGATAACAAGTTGCCAGGTATCTGAATAATTAAAAATGGGCCCTGAAAGTATCCATACAATCACAATTAGAAATGCTACACCGAAAGCTACCGGACTCCCTGTCCAGTTTGTAATTTTTGTAGATGCCTTTTCAAAGAAATTTCCTGAAGTGTTTTTCATAATGAGTAATGATTTTTAATAGTTAAAACCTTAATTAAATCTAATCAAATAAAGCCTGTTTACTTAAATATCTTCTGCTGAAAATGAATATTTTTAAATAAATTTGAATCAGAATGTTACATATTGACTTTTAAGACATCTAAAGTCAGTACCTTCATCCTAATGAAGTAAAATATCCGAAATGAAAAAAGTTATCCTAGACGTTTCTGGAAATAAAGCACATTCACTTGAAGTTGATTCGGCAATCTCTTTCAGTCCCTTTATTAAGTACCTGAGAGGAAGAGTAAAAGGCGAGAAAACTGTTAAAGGTGCATTATATAGATCAGCTCTTAAAGAGTTTAAAAAATATAATATTGAAGAAGCGGAAATCCCACTTGAAAGCATACATGATTATGAAAGCTTGCTCGAAAACATGTACGCGTGCCTTACCCCAGCACTTGCAACTGAGGATAAATTGGCCTGGGGACTTTGCTTCCCATTACAGCCTATAACATTTTATGGTACAGACCTTATGTACGAGTTGCTGGAAAATAAGAAAAATGACCAGGATTCGTATGTGGTTTCTAAAACCCCTGCCGACTACCATAAAGAGCGCCTGCAGTTGGTTTATTCGTTTATTTTAAAGGAACTTTACAATTTTCATGTACCTGTAAAAACACATCAGTATCATGCAGGTATCAAAACTGACACAGGGCTTTTAGGTTATTTTCATGTAAATCTTAATACAGATTTTATAGAAGTTACGCCGAAAGGTGAATTACCACCACTCAATTTCAGAGAACTTCAACAATACATAGGAGAAGGCTCAAGTTATGAAATATTGGAAAAAATATTGCCACTCGATCTTTTCCGTTTTAGAGGTATCTCTGTAATCACTGTATCTGATGTAACCGCTATCCAGGCTGTAGAAAACATAAAAAACATTCGGCTTAACCGTACCCCTGGCGATCAGGCGGCCACATATAGTGGTGTTATTCAATCTTTAAAAACAATAGTACAAAATAACAAAATCGAGTTCGACCTGTTTCCTTTTGTAAGGGTTAACAACAAACCGGTTTATGGCAATGTAAAGGGGGGCACGGGAATATTATTTTCTGTATGGGGTGAAGATAATTTAGACCCCGAAACATTTCAGCAATATGCCGAGGGTTATACCGCCAACCCGAACTCATTCTTTTCTCCTGATATTTTGGCCGAAGATCCCGTTGTGTTTCATTGGCTTCATCATTTTGTGAAACTGGGAGTTAAGTCTCTTGCCCTCACTCCCGTTTTTTACGACCATGTAATTGTTGGTGTTTTAGCGGTACATACCTGGGAAGGTGAAACTTTTGACGAGAAAATACTTGCACTGCTGGAGCCTGCAATTGCCCCCATATCTCAGTTATTACAGATCTATATCGATGAATTTAACCTGGAGCTGGAAAATGTTATAAAAGAGAAATTTACCTCTATACAACCTTCAGTTCAATGGAAATTTAACGAGGTAGCATGGCATCATATGCATGATAAAAATAAGCATTTGCCAATTAGAAATGAAGACATCAGTTTTAAAGATGTATATCCGTTTTACGGAGCTATTGACATCAGAAACTCTACAATTGAAAGAAATACGGCCAGTAAAGCTGATTTGAGTCACCATTTAAGCCTACTTTATAAAGTGCTTGATCAGTTAAAAGATCATCACTACTCCTCTTTAATGGAAGAGATGATTTTCAATTCAAGAAAATGGCAGCAGTTGCTTTTACAAGAAACCCTAAACACTCAGGA